>DASQFM010000087.1:0-9456 GCA_035633135.1 Candidatus Eiseniibacteriota bacterium | reverse complement strand
GGACCGGGCCGAGGAGATTCGGAACCGAATCGGCGATATGGCGGCATCAGCGCGCAACGTCGCGGTTCGAGGGACCGCCCTCTACCAGGGCCGGCAGCGTGAGAGCTCGCAGGAGCTCGCGAGGACTGCCCTCGAGCGGTTCAAGGACCTCGGGCCCGAGGACCCGGCGATGATCGACCTGGCCCTCCTCCAGGCTCGCTCGGCCATCTCCACCGGCGAGTACGACGTTGCCCTCGCCACGGCCGAGCGACTCGTCATCGTCGCTGAACGGCTCGGCCTGGCCAGGATCGTCGCGGAAACCCTGGTCATCAAGGGCGTCGTGTACTTCTATCGCGGGCGCCTGTGGGAGGCTCGCGCGGTCCTCGAGGGGGCGCGGATCGTTGCCCAGAGCTTCTCACTTCCGGAGGTCGAGCTGCGGGCCATCCACAACCTCGGGCTGGGCATTGGCCTGGACGATCCTCGTGCGGCCGTCGACCTCGAACGCCTCGGCCTTGCCCTCGCCCGGCGCCTCGGCGAGCGGGCCACGGAAGTCGTTCTGCTCGGTAACGCGTCCGAGGATTCGCGGCGGACGGGAGACTGGAGCTGGGCGATGGCCGAGCTCGCATCGGCAATTCAGCTGGATATCGATGCAGCAAGCCGCCGCGCCATGGCGGTGGTCCACGCCGCATTCCTTGCCTACCAGGGGGCCCTCAGCAACCAGGCCCTGGAGGCGCTGACGCAGGACGTTCAGGGCATCGAAGACACCGACATCGCCGCGGGAACCTTCGATGTGACCGCGGCGCTGGCCGCCGCCACCGGCGATTGGCGCGGGGCATACGAGGCGTACATCGCGACGGCCGACAACAGCGTCCTCAATGCTCCGTATGCGCTGCCGCCTGCGGGCATCTTTGCAATCGTGGCGGGCGATGCCCCCCTTGCGCGCGGGGTCCTCGATCGATTGCAATCGATCGGGACTCGCGGCCGCGCGGTCGACGCCAACCGCCTGGCCATCGAGGGTGGGATCCTCGCCCTCGAAGGTGATCCCGCGGGCGGCCTCGCCGCCTTCCGGCAGTCCGTCGCCCTTCTGGGAGATCTCGGTCTTTCGTGGGACGAGGTGTGGGTGGTGATGGCGGCGGTCGCCCGCCTGGGCGCCGACGACCCCGAGATCGCGAGCTGGGTCGAGCGGGCTCGTGAGACGCTCGAACGGGTGGGTGCTCTCCCTGTGCTCACCCAGCTCAATCAGCTCGTCGCCGAGAAGCCGTCCGGAACGACGGGCGGCGAGCAAAAGCGGAAGGGTGCGGCGCCCGTCGCCGGCAGCGAGGTCGCGGGCTAGCGCTCAGAGCGCGTGCCCCGCGGAGCAGCTCGCGCCCGCGGCCGAGTCCGGCCGCTAGAGCGCCTCGAGGGCGTTCGCCAGCTCCGCGGCGTCGGCCGCCACGGCCGTTGGGCGATCGTCGGGCCCGAGCGCCTCGGCTTGGCCGCGGCTCGTGACCCCGGTCAGCATCAGGATGCAGCGCGCGCCAACCGCGCGGGCCGCGGCCAGGTCGGTGAGCAGCCCGTCGCCGATGACGATCGCCTCGCGGGCGTCGCGCCCGACCGCGCGGGCCGCCTCTTCCATGAGCAGCGGCCCGGGCTTCCCGATCACCAGCGGCGTCACGCCCGTTGTCGCTTCGATTGCCGCGACACAGCTCCCGGCCCCTGGCCGCAGGCCGCGCTCAGTCGGGTAGACGGCGTCGCGATTGGTGGCGATGAAGCGAGAGCCGGCCCGCACGCAGTCGGCCGCCGCGGCGATCCGCAGGTAGGTCAACTGGGGGTCGAGGCCGACGATGACCGCGTCGGGCGATCCCGCCGCGGCGTTGCCGTCGATGCCCTCCTGGGCCATCCGCTCGGCGGCGTGGGCCCCGGTCACGACGTCCAGTCCGACATCGCGGAGCTCCCGCTCGAGGCCCCTTGCGCCCACCGCCAGGACCCGCCGGATCTCCGACCCCGGCTCCGCCGCGTAGAGCGCGGTCGCGCGCGCCGAGCTCACGATCCGATCGGCGGTCACCGGGGCGCCCATCTCCGTCAGGCGGGTGACGTAGTCGGCGCGGTAGTGCATCGAGTTGTTGGTGACGTACACCACGTCGTCGCCCTTCGCGGCGCGATCAGCCAGCACGGCAGCGACGCCGGGCACGGGATCGGCGCCGCGGTACAGGACGCCGTCGAGATCGACGAGCAGCAAGAGCGACATGGCCGCCGAATGGTAGAGGCCCGGTTGCGGTCGGAGCTCGCCCCGTCGGCGCCGGCGAGGGTGGCGATCGCACACCGATTGCCGAGGGCGGTGGCCCTCTCGGCTCGGGGTACCATCGATCGATGCCCCAGCTCGATAGATCCGTGGCCAGCGCGAGGCTCGCCGTGCTGCCGGGCTTGGCCCATCTCGTCGGAATGGAAGCGCCGGCCGAGTTGGCGAGCCTGATCATGGCGCACCCCGCGCCGCTGCCGCGCTGGGCCTGAGGCGGTCCGGAGCATGGCCCGAGCGCTGGGAAAGCGACGCCGATCGCCGACCCGTGACGATGGGCGTCCGGGCCCGGCCTTCACGCCCTACCAGGATCGGGGCCGCGACGCCGATCCCCTTGCCGGCACCGAGCTCGTCCTGATCGACGGCACGAACCTGCTGCACGCGCTTGGCCGAGGGACCCGCGGTTCGGGTGGGACCCGGTCGGAAGCCGAGGGTGGGCGGCAAGCGGGTGGATCCCGATCGGGCGCCCCAGACCAGGGTGGGCCACCGGTCCCGCCATCGGCGGTCGTGGGTCGGATCCGGGGCGTCATTCCCGCCGGGGTACGGGTGGAGCTCCTCTTCGACGGCCGGACCTCCGGTGTGACCGGCCGCCTGGCAACCGGCATGTCGGTCCGCTATTCGGGCCGCGCGTCCGCCGATTCGGTGATCGTCGAGGCGGTCGAAGGGCAGGCGATGGAGGGCGGACCGGCCTCGACCTGGTCGGTCCTCGTCGTCACCGACGATCGCGAGCTCCGCGGCCGGGTGGCGGCGCTCGGCGCCCGCTCGGCTGGCACGACCTGGCTGCTCCGGCGCCTCGGGACCGGCCGCGATCTCGCGCCGGCCCGAGGTGGACCTGCCGATGGCCCGCGTGGCGGCGATCGCGGCAGTGGCGCACGTGGCGACGGTTGGCGGCCATCGACCGGTCGACGTGGCAGCCCCGGCGTCCCACGGCCAAAGGCGGGCACGACCTTCGGCCACGGCCGACCGCCGCGGGCCTTCCCGGAGCGCGACTGAGGTCGGTCGGCGATTCGGTCGGCGGGGTCGGTCGCGACTCGGTCGGCGGGGTTGAACAGGGTCGTGAGCTCGGCCACGCGTGGCGCGCCGCCGCAAGCGGCGTTGGGGGTCAGCCACGGGGAAGGCGCTTCAATCGGGCGGGTCGAGCCGCGCCGGGCTACCATCTCGGCCGTGGGCGAGGCCATCAACCAGCTCTTCCAGCGGATCCTCGAGATCCTCACGCCGATCATCATTCCCGACTGGGGCGCGCTCATCGGGCTGATGCCCATCCTCCTGCTCATCGGCGTCGTCGGGCCGCTCTTCTCCCTGATCCTGCTGCTGTGGTTCATCTACGTGGTCCGCAAGCCTCGCGCGCGAATCCCCTACGTCGAGCCCCAGCCGGTGCCCGCGCCGATCGAGGACGGCCAGCCGGTCTACCCCGCCGGCGAGCCGTACTGCGCGTTCCACCGGCTGATCTACCCGCCCGGCTCGACGACCTGCACCATCGACGGCCGCGACCTCGCCGTGCGTTGCCCGAAGTGCCACACCGGGCGGGTCGCCTACATCGACACCTGCTCCAACTGCGGCCTCGTCCTCAAGATCGAGCCACGAATTCGAGCCCTTCAATCGACCGGGCCCCCGCCCGGAGGCGCCGCCGCCGCCTGAAGCGGTCGGCCATCACGTAACGAGATCGGCCGCGGCCTGAAACGGCCGAAACCACCAACCACCCTCCCGCGTCCGGAGGCCACATGGAATCGCTCGCGCAGCTGCTCTTCACGATCGGGACCGTCGTCCTGGCGATCGCCTTCGCCGCCCACATCGGCCATGCGGTCCTCCTGGCTAACGGGCGGCGCGTCGTCGGAGCGGTCGGGACCCTCGGCGCGCAGGCGATGCAGCCGGCGTGGGCCGGCGTGGCCAGCGGCTCGTTCGTCGAGTCGCGCTCCGCGGCGATGGCGGCCGGTCCGGCCCCCTTCGCAACGCCGAGCCCGCTGTCGCGACCGGCCTTGTGGCTCGCGATCGGGGCATTCGGGACGCTCGCGGCCTCGATGCTCCTGCGGGCGGCGATCGTCGGCCGCGGGCCCTGGGGCAACCTGTTCGAGTTCTCGGTCGCCTTCGCCGTCTCGATCCTCGGCGGCTACCTCGTGCTGTCGCGCCGCTACCCGATCCGGTCGATCGGCTTCATCCCCACCGGCGTCGCGCTGGCCCTCGCGCTCTACGCCTCGTCGCTGCCGTCGGAGGTCAAGCCCCTCGTCCCGGCCCTCCAGAACGCGCCGCTGCTGACGATCCACGTCGGCATGGCGGTGCTGTCGTACGGCATCTTCGCGACGTCATTCGCGGCGGGCGTCGGGTACCTCATCCAGGGCCGCAACGACCGCTTCAGCTGGCTGCCCTCGCATCGGGTCCTGGACGAGGTGGCGTATCGGGCGGTCGTGATCGGCTTCCCGATCTTCGCCACGATGATCATCCTCGGCTCGTGGTGGGCCTCGATCGCCTGGTCGCGCTACTGGGGCTGGGACCCGAAGGAGACGGCGGCCCTCGTGACGTGGTTGACGTACGCGATCTACCTCCACGCGCGCAATCAGCGCGCCTGGGCCGGCCGGCCCGCCGCGCTGCTCCTGGTCCTCGCGTTCGCGATGGTCCTGGTGACCTACTCGGGCTCGCTCTGGTTCAACGGCCTCCACGCCTACAGCGGGCTGTAGCGATCCGTCCCTGCGGGGCGTGGGCTAGCTCTCGGGCGCGTGCTCCTTCGCGACGCTGCCGATGATGTCGGCGAGCTCCTGGGGACGTGACCACATCGGCCAGTGGCTCGTCGGCAGGTCAACCCAGGTGGCGTTGCGGAGCTCGGGGATGCCCGCGAGGAACGACCACTCGGGATGCTCCCTGGCGTAGGTCTGGTACTGCTCGGCCGTGAATCCGGTGCAGATCAAGGTGCTCGGGATGTCGCAGCGAGCGTCGCTGCCGCGGTCGGCCGCCTCGCGCAGGACGCCCCCCGGCTCCGGCACCGCCCGCTCCCGGAACGTCGCCCTCTGTGCCTCGCTGAGTCCGTCGAGGTTCTCTTCTGCCTCGATCTCCTTCCAGACCATCGGCTTCTCGATGTCCTTGAAGTCGGCGTCCAGGGCGCCCTTGCCGGGCGCGGTGTCGACGTAGACCATCGCCGCGATCCGGTCGGGGACCTGGCCGCTCGCGGCATAGCCGGAGAACCCGGTCGCGCTGTGGACGGCGAGCACGACGGGAGCCGGAGCGGCCTTCACGGCATCGACGATCGCCTGCACGTGATCGGCCATCGTGATCGAGGACCGGTCGGCCTCGGCCGATTCCAGCCCGGGCAGCGTCATCGCGGTGACATCGTGGCCGTCGGCGCGCAACGCCGCCACGACCTCGTCCCATGCCCACGCGCCAAGCCAGAAGCCCGGGACCAGGATGATCGGTGCAGTCTTCATGGCCGGATTCTATGGCCGGAGCGGTGACAGCAGCCTGTCAGCGGGTACGCAGCCGACGCCTGCCATGCAACGAACCTGGGTTCCCGAAGCCGGGAGGCGCGGCGGCCGGCAAGTCTGCGGTTCAACCTTGCGTTGGAGGACATGAATACATGGTCAGCCCGAAGGGATTCGATGTCATCGTGGCCGGGGCCGGCGCGGCCGGGTGTGTCGTCGCCCGGCGCCTTGCCGAATCCGGAGATCGGAGCGTCCTGCTGCTCGAGGCCGGTCCCGACATCCGGGCCAGCACCCCGCCCATCCTGCGCGATGGCTGGGGCCTGCCGCGCGGGCCGTCATGGGAGTGGGATTGGGGCTACATATCCGAGCCGGACGCGGCCGGCGAGACGCCGACCCTCCGTCGCGGCCGCCTCCTCGGCGGGACATCGTGGCTGACCCGCTTCGCAGTCCGCGGCGCTGCGGCCGACTTCGACGATTGGGCCGCGGCCGGCAATCCAGGCTGGAGCTTCGAGGAGATCCAGCCGGTCTTCCGGCGCCTCGAGTCAGACCTGGATTTCGGCGATCGATCCTGGCACGGCGACCACGGACCGATCCCGATCAACCGCTACCGCGACCAGGCGCCCGCCCCCATCCACGTCGCCGCCCTGCGCGCCTTCGACGCCGCCGGATTTCCGCGGGTCGAGGATCACAATGAACCGGGCGCGATCGGCGCCGGGCCGATGCCGATGAGCACCGACGACGGTCGACGCGTGACGACGCTCGATGCCTACCTCCCGCCCTCGTTCCAGGCCACCGGGCTGACGATCCGGCCCGACTCCCCCGTCGCCGGCGTCAGGCTCGAAGGCGGCCGCGCGACCGCCGTCCGCCTGGTCGACGGAACCGAGATCGCAGGCGGCTGGATCGTCCTTGCCGGCGGCGTCTACGGCAGCCCGGCGATCCTGCTGCGCTCGGGCATCGGCCCGGCGGACCATCTCACCACCCTCGGGATCGAGGTCGCGGTCGATCTCGCCGGCGTCGGCGAGAACCTGTCCGACCACCCCGGCGTCGATCTCGACGCGGGCTGGCGCGGCGGCGCACCGGGCGGTCCCGTCCTGCACTCGATCGCGACGCTCCGGAGCTCAGCAGCGAAGGGCGCGGCCCCGGATCTCATGTTCTGGATCACCGATCCCGAAGGCGACGACGCCCGTTTCTCCTTCGACCCGGTCCTGCTGAAGCCGCGATCGCGGGGCACGGTCCGGCTCCGGTCCACCGACCCCACCGACCCGCCGCGAATCACCCTGCCGGCGCTTCAGGAGGCGATCGACGTCGATCGGCTGATGGAGGGCTACCGGCGCGGGCTGGAGGTTGCGAACCATCCCGAGATCCGGCGCCTCGCGACGGAGCCCGCGCCGACCGATCCAGCCAACGCCGACGAGCTCCGCCGCCTCGTTCTCGAGAACGCCTACTCGATCCCCCACGTCGTTGGCACCTGCGCGATGGGCCCAACCGCCGGGGACGGTGCGGTCGTCGATGCGCTCGGTCGCGTCCACGGCGTCGACCGCCTGAGCGTCATCGACGCCTCGATCATCCCGGACGCCCCGTCGGGCTTCCCGCACCTGATCACGATCATGCTGGCCGAGCACCTCGCCGAGAAGCTGCCGGACCTGCTCTGATCCTGGGGTCCGAGCGCGAGAGCCGGTCTGCAACGGGGCTCGCGGGGAGACCCTCACCGCGCGCCCCCAATGCAGCGATTGCGCCGGACGTCTCGGCAATGCAGGATAGAACGATCGTTCGATTTTCGGCGCACGTATGTGGGCGAATGTGGATGGCCGACTCGCTTCCGTGGGCAACCGAACGAACCACGTGGAAAGTTGGCCAGGCAGTGTGGACGAATGGCCCTCGAGCGTGGAGGAACGGCTCTCGAACGTGGACGACGCCGGGGAGACCTTCGTCGTCCATTCCACAACATGTAGCGATCGGGACACACGATGGACCACAACATCTTGTGTTTTGGTATTGACTCGGGACCGCCGCTCGCGGTATCGTTAGCGGGTCGCGCTCTGGCGTCGAGGGAGTCTCTTCACGACCCTCGAGATGCCTGGATCGGGCGCCGAATGCAGGCAAGGATGGAGCCCACAGATCGGCTGATCGGATGCGACGCGGGAAGCCCTCGCGCAGCTACGGCGAGGGGACGGACGGCTAGGCCAGGCGCACTGGCCAGAGGAACGCAAGCCAGGAGCCCTGGCGGCGATGGATCCGGAGGATTTGACGATGGCCCGAGCGACAGGTGCACCGGTCCCGGTCATGGCTGATGACACGAAGGCAGGTGTCTCCACGGGCTCGGGCGCGAAGGGCGCTACCGCCGTGGACACCAAGACCGCAGCGGGCGCTGCTGCCGCTCCTGCGGACGCTACGGCTTCGGCGACCACCTCAGCTCCCTACCTCGGAGGCCAGTGGGGCGCCAGCTTCATCGGCAAGAACCCGGACCAGACGCCCGTCAAGGGCCTGACCTGGCCGCGCCGCCATACCCGCCCGGACATCCATCCCTACGACGAGATCGAGTGGGAGTCCCGGACCGCGGCCATCTCCAGCGAGACCGGCAAGACCGTCTTCGAGCAGACCGATGTCGAGGTCCCCAAGAGCTGGAGCCAGCTCGCGACCAACGTCGTGGTCAGCAAGTACTTCCGCGGCCATGTCGGCACGCCGGAGCGCGAGAACAGCGTCAAGCAGCTGATCGACCGCGTCGTCAACAGCATCGCCGCGTGGGCCGAGACCCAGCACTACTTCGCCACGGACGAAGACCTGCGCGCCTTCCAGGCCGAGCTGACCCACCTCCTGGTCCACCAGAAGATGGCCTTCAACTCGCCGGTCTGGTTCAACGTCGGCATCGAGCCCAAGCCGCAGTGCAGCGCTTGTCAGCCCTACGACGCGCTCGTCTCCACCCCCGACGGGATGGTCCCGATCGGCCAGCTCGTTGACGAGAGCGCGATCGGGCGCGAGGTCTACGACGCGCACGGCGTGACTCGGATCGTCGCCGTCAAGAACAACGGCTACAAGCCGGTCAGGCGCGTCCGCCTCGCCAACGGAAATTTCGTGGAGGCGACCCCCGACCACGTCGTCAAGGCGGTTCGCTATCGCCGCGGTCAGCCCGAGTGGCTTCGGGTCGACCAGCTCGAGGTGGGAATGCGGATGCACTCCCACGCCCATGGCTCGATTGTCCTTGAGCGCGAGCGGGTGCTCGTTGCGGCTGGAGGCCCGCCTTCTCACGCCATCCCGGCTGAACGCGTCGAAGCCTCGCCGCCTCGCGAGGAGGAGATCGTCGCGATCGAGAACCTCGGATTCGACGAGGTTTACGACATCCAGACCGAGTCTGGTCAGTACCTCTCGAACAACGTCGCCGTCCACAACTGCTTCATCAACTCGGTCCAGGACAACATGGGCTCGATCATGGACCTCGCCAAGACCGAGGCCATGCTCTTCAAGTTCGGCTCGGGCGCGGGCTCGAACCTGTCCCCCATCCGGAGCTCCAGGGAGCGCATGTCGGGCGGCGGCATCGCCTCGGGCCCGGTCTCATTCATGAAGGGCTACGACTCGTTCGCGGGCGTGATTAAGAGCGGAGGAAAGACCAGGCGCGCGGCCAAGATGGTCATTCTCAACGCAGACCATCCCGACGTCCTCGACTTCATCGACTCGAAGATGCTCGAGGAGAAGAAGGCCTGGGTCCTGATCGAGCAGGGCTACGACCCGAGCTTCACCGGCGAGGCCTACGGCAGCGTCTACTTCCAGAACGCGAACCACAGCGTCCGGGTGACGGAC
>DASQFM010000086.1:0-7728 GCA_035633135.1 Candidatus Eiseniibacteriota bacterium | reverse complement strand
AGCACAGGTCGCGGCCCAGGGGAGCCGTCGTGGACCTCAGGCGGTTCGGTTCCGCGACCGAGTTCATGGCCGCCGCCGGCGCGTTCCTCGGCGCTCGCGAGGCTGAGCACAACCTGATCTTTGGGATCTGCGCCGGCCTCGAAGCCGAAGGACCGCCGCCAGCTCAGAGTCCGCCGCGGACGAGCCGTACTTCGCGGTCATCGTCGATCGCGGGCATGTGGTCGGCGCCGCCCTCCGAACACCGCCGCGCGATCTCGTGATCTCCGATGTCAAGCTTCGCGCCCACTGACCAGACGATCGGCGCGGGGGCCACCCGCGTCGAGCCGAGGCCCTTGATCGGCGGCGCGCGTTTGACCGATTGATCTGCGTGGCGTAGATTGTCAATGTGCCATTGAATATCAGCGCCGAGCAGAGTAGTGCCAGGCCCCGCCGCGGGCGTCGGAAGCTGGCCCAGGAGTGCGTCGCGGAGCTGACCTCGTGGAACCCGCGTGAGTTCATCACCGCGTTCCGGCGCTGGCACCTCGGCTCGTTCAGCCTCATCCATCTCAACGTGCTGACCCTGCTCGACGCCGAGGGCGCGATGTCGATGAGCCGGCTCGCGGAGGCGTTGGACGTCTCGGTGGCGAGCACCACCGGCATCGTCGATCGCATGGAAAAGCGCGGGCTCGTCGAACGCCGCCACGATCTGGCCGATCGGCGGGTCGTCCTCGTCCATCCGGCGGAGCGCGGGATGCAGGTGTTCGTCGAGATCGACAAGCGCCGCCGGTTTGGCCTTGAGCTCCTCCTGAAGAAGTTGAGCGACGAAGAGATCGCCGGCCTTCTGGCGGGCCACCGCGCGCTGCGGGTCGCCCGAACCGAGATGGCGAAGGCACGGGAGGCGCTCCATCCCGACGGTGCCGACGCTGACCACGTTCAACCGGTCAACGAGGGAGCCGCGACGAAGCCACCGATCGCGACGAAGGCCGCGAAGGCCGGGACCGCCACGACGGGCGGGACAGCCCGATGATCAGCCTGCTGCGGACCTACCTGCGGCCCTACCGCGGCCGGATCGCGGTTGTCCTGGCGCTGCTGCTCATCCAGTCGATCGGCAACCTGTACCTGCCGACCCTCAACGCCGACATCATCAACTTCGGCGTCGCGGTCGGGGACAACGACTACATCATCTCGACCGGCGCGTTCATGCTCGCCGTGACGGTCGCCGTGGGCGTTGCGTCCATCCTCGGGGTCTACTGGGGCGCGACCACCTCGATGGGTTTCGGGCGCGACGTTCGCGGCGCGATCTTCCGGAAGGTCCAGGACTTCAGCCAGGTCGAGATCAATCGCTTCGGGACGCCCTCGCTGATCACCCGCAACACCAACGACGTCCAGCAGGTCCAGACGGTCATCTTCATGGCCCTGACGGTGATCCTCTCGGCCCCGATCCTGATCGTCGGCGGGATCATCCTGGCCGTCCGCCAGGACGTGCCGCTGTCGGGCCTGCTCGTCGTGGTCCTGCCGCTGATGGCGGCCTTCATCGCCATCGTGATGTCCCGGGCGATCCCGCTGTTCCGGGCGATGCAGGCCAAGATCGACCGCATCAGCCAGGTCATGCGCGAGACGCTCGCCGGCGTTCGCGTCATCCGCGCCTTCGTCCGCACCCGCCACGAGGAGCAGCGGTTCGACGAGTCCAACCGCGACCTGTTCGAAACCTCGCTCAAGGTCAACCGGCTGTTCGCGATCGCGATCCCGGTGATGACCGTGATCCTCAATCTCGCGACCGTCGCGGTCCTTTGGTTCGGGGCGCTGCGGGTCGACAGCGGCCAGATGCCGATCGGCAACCTCACCGCGTTCCTGCAGTACCTGCTCCAGATCCTGTTCGCGGTCCTGATGGCCGTGTTCATGTTCGTGTTCGTGCCGCGCGCGGCGGTGTCGGCGGCACGGATCAGGGAGGTCCTCGACGCCGAGCCGTCGGTCCGGGACCCGGAGCGGCCGATCGAGCTGCCGCCGGCCGGCGGCGGGGGCCGCATCGAGTTCCGCGACGTCGAGTTCGGCTACCCCGGCGCCGAGCACCCGGTCCTGCGCGACATCTCGTTCGAGGTGACGCCGGGTGAGACGGTCGCGATCGTCGGGGGCACCGGCAGCGGCAAGTCGACGCTCGTCAACCTCCTCCCGCGCTTCTATGACGCAACGGCCGGCTCGGTGCTGGTCGATGGCCTCGACGTTCGAGACGTGGACCGCGAGGCGCTCTGGAAGCGCATCGGGGTCATCCCCCAGAAGGCCTTCCTGTTCACCGGCACCGTCGCGGACAACCTTCGATTCGGCGATCCAACCGCGACCGACGAGGACCTGTGGCGGGCCCTCGAGATCGCCCAGGCGCGCGACTTCGTGGAAGAGATGGACGGCCAGCTCGAGGCGATGATCACCCAGGGCGGCAGCAACGTGTCCGGCGGCCAGCGGCAGCGCCTGTCGATCGCCCGGGCGCTCGTGAAGCGCGCCGGCATCCTGATCTTCGACGAGAGCTTCTCGGCCCTGGACTTCGCGACGGACGCCCGGCTGCGGGCCGCGCTCGCCCGCAAGATGGACTGGGCGACCGTGATCATCGTCGCCCAGCGGGTCGGCACGATCATGAGCGCCGATCGAATCGTCGTCCTCGACGCCGGCCGGGTGGTCGGGATCGGGCGCCACCGCGAGCTGCTCGAGAGCAACGAGACCTATCGCGAGATCGTGCTCTCGCAGCTGACGGAAGCCGAGGCCGTGGCATGAGCTTCCGACCCGGCAGCGGCGCACCATCGGGCTCCGGCGGGAACGGCAGCGGCGGCAACGGTTCCGGCGGCGTCCGGCCGGGCGCGGGCGGACCGGGCGGCGGCAGTCGACCCGGCATGGCCGGATCCGGTGGCGGCCCTCGGCCCGGCGCGGGCGCACCCGGCGCACCCGGCGCTCCAACCGGCGCGCCTCCGCCCGGCATGCGACGGCCCGGGGGCGGCGGAATGATGGGCATGATGGGTCAGCCCGTCGCCAAGCCCCAGGACTTCAAAGGCTCTTTCCGGCGGCTGCTCAATCGCCTTCAGCCTGACGCCCCACTCATCGCCCTCGTGATCGGCCTCGCGGTCGTCAGCGTGGCGCTCGCCGTCATCGGCCCGAAGATCCTCGGCAACGCCATCGACGACATCTTCAAGGGCTTCCTCAGCAGCCAGATCCCCGCCGGCGTGACGAAGGAGCAGGCCATTGCCGGCCTTCGGGCCAGCGGCAATGGCCAGCTGGCGGACATGCTCCAGTCGATCGACATCACGCCCGGCGTGGGCCTCGACTTCGGGGCGCTCGGCCAGGTCCTCCTGCTCCTCGCCGGCGTCTACCTCGTCAGCGCGCTGTTCGCCTGGGTCCAGGCGTACGTGATGGCCGGCGTGACGCAGCGGACGGTCTACCGCCTCCGCCAGGATGTCGATCGCAAGCTCGGGCGGCTGCCGCTCCGGTACTTCGACAGCCATTCGCGGGGCGACCTCCTGAGCCGCGTCACCAACGACATCGACAACATCGGCCAGACGCTGCAGCAGAGCCTGACCCAGCTGATCAGCTCGCTCCTGACCGTCGTCGGCGTGCTCATCCTGATGCTGACGATCAGCCCGATCCTGGCGGCCATCTCGCTCCTCGCCGTCCCGCTTTCGATCGTCGTGACCGTCCTGATCGCCGGCCGCTCACAGAGCCAGTTCGTCGCCCAATGGGCCTCGACCGGCCGCCTGAACGGGCACGTCGAGGAGATGCACACCGGCCATTCGATCGTCAAGGTCTTCGGCCGCCAGCGCGAGGCGATCGAGCGATTCGACGCCGAGAACGACCGTCTCTACGACGCCAGCTACCGGGCCCAGTTCATCTCCGGGCTGATCCAGCCGATGATCAACGTGATCGCGAACCTCAACTACGTTGCGATCGCGGTGATCGGTGGCCTTCGCGTGGCCGCGGGCCAGATGAGCCTCGGCGACGTGGTCGCCTTCATCCAGTACTCGCGCCAGTTCACGTTCCCGATCATCCAGGCGGCCAGCATCGCCAACGTCCTGCAGTCCGCGGTGGCCTCGGCCGAGCGAGTCTTCGAGCTGCTCGACGAGGCGGAGGAGGTGCCGGATCCGGTCAGGCCGGTGGTGCTCCCGCGCGATTCCGGCGATCGCGCGTCCCCCCGGCGGGCGGTCGCCTTCGAGCACATCTCGTTCCGCTACGAGCCCGACAAGCCGCTGATCGAGGATCTCGATCTCGTCGCCGAGGCCGGCAACACCGTCGCGATCGTCGGGCCGACCGGCGCGGGCAAGACGACGCTCGTCAACCTCCTGATGCGGTTCTACGACGTCGAGGCCGGGAGGATCACGCTCGACGGCATCGACATCCGCGACCTCACCCGCGATGAGCTTCGGCGGACGTTCGGGATGGTCCTCCAGGACACCTGGCTGTTCCACGGCACGATCCGCGACAACATCGCCTACGGCCGCGATGGCGCGACCGAGGACGAGATCGTGGCCGCGGCCGAAGCCGCCCACGTCGATCACTTCGTCCGGACCCTGCCGGACGGCTACGACACGGTCATCGACGACGACGCCACGAACATGTCGATGGGCGAGAAGCAGCTGCTCACGATCGCCCGCGCGTTCCTGGCCGATCCGCCGATCCTCATCCTCGACGAGGCCACGAGCTCGGTCGACACCCGCACCGAAATCCTCATCCAGCGGGCGATGGCCCGGCTCATGAAGGGTCGCACCGCCTTCGTGATCGCCCACCGGCTGTCCACGATCCGCGACGCGGACACGATTCTGGTCATGGATCACGGGCGCATCGTCGAGCAGGGCAACCACGAGGAGCTGATCGCCCGCCGCGGCTTCTACTACGACCTCTACAACAGCCAGTTCGTGGAGCCGCTCGCCGAAGCCGTCTAGGCCGCGGACCCGCGCGGCGACGCGATCAGTCCAGCCCGAGGCGGTAGCCCACGGCGCGAATCGCCACGATGGACGGGCCGCCAGCGCCGGAGTTGCGTCCCGAGCTCGGTCTGCTGGCGCCGCGCTTCAAGTCCGAACCCGCATCCGCGCCTCGTCTCGTCGACCCGGCTGGTTCGCTGATGTGTGGTCGGCATCAACCCAGCAGCACCGCGCGCGATTGATGCCGCTCGAGCATCGATTTCCCCGCTTTGGCCTGCGCGAGCTATCTGACCCAACGCTGAGGACGACCTTGGGAGGCGAATCCAGGGTGACGGCCGGCCGCTTCGGGGCAGCCGCGGTCGCCGGCACGGAAATCGATGCGTCTGGCGCATCGGGAAGCACTGTGGCAAGGAAATCGATGCGTCTGGCGCATCGGGAAGGCACTATGGCGCGAAATCGATGCCCGTCACGCATCGGGGGCGCTCAGTCCAGCTCGAGGCGGTAGCCGACCGCGCGGATTGCCACGATTGACGGGCCGCCGGCGTCGCTGACCTTCTTGCGCAGCCGGGCCAGGTGCGGCTTCAGCCACAGCAGGTCGGGGTTCGCCTCACCGGGCCAGCCCGCGCGGGCGAGCCGCAGGTGCGGGACGAGATCGCCGCCGGCGCGGACGAGGATCTCCAGGAGGCGGTACTCGGTCGGTGTCAGGTCCAACCGCTGATCCGCCACGCGCGCTTCGTGACGGCCGGGATCGAGGACCAGCGAACCCGCCTCGAGGTGGCCGGCCGCGCCGCCGTCAGACCCGAACCCCCCACCCGCCGTGCCAGCGCCTGCCAGGGCCCGGTCGACGCGGCGCATCACCGCCGCGATCCTCGCCAGGAGCTCGGCGCGCCCGAAGGGCTTGACGAGGTAGTCGTCCGCGCCGATGCCCAGCGCCCGGACCTTGGCTTCCTCGGCGCTCTCGCCGGTCACCACCAGGATCGGCGCATCGCCCTCGGCCCGCATCTGCCCGGCAACCGTGAAGCCGTCAGGTCCCGGCATGGCCAGGTCGAGCAGGACGAGATCGGGGTGCTCCTCGCGGAAGCGTCGAACGGCGGTCAGGCCGTCATAGGCGGTGATCACCTGGTGGCCCTCGGTGCCGACGAGGGCGGTGATCGCGCCGACCATCGCCGGGTCGTCGTCGACCACGAGGATCCGCAGCGGCCGGGTCGGCTGCATCGTCACGCCCGCCCCATCAGACCGCCGCCGCGGCGCGCAGGGCCACGACGAATCGCGCCCCGTGGCCCTCGGCCGGCTCGCACCACAGCCGAGCGCCCATCGATTCGGCCAGCCGCCGAGCCGCGTACAGCCCGATCCCCGAGCCCCGGGCGGTCCGCGTCTCTCGCCGGGCGTAGGGCTCGAAGATCCGCTCGCGCCATTCCTCTGGGATGCCCGGGCCTTCATCGCCAACGCCGATTCGAACGTCGCCCTCCACCATCCGCCAGTCGACCGCGATCCGCGTTTCCGGCGGCGCGTACTTGACCGCGTTCTCGACGAGGTGCTCCAGGATCTGACGCAGGCGTGGCGGATCGGCCAGCGCAAAGAGCCGAATGCCGGGCGCAACCTCGACCGGGTGATGGCCCAGCAGGGGCGCGAGGTCGGCGATCGTGGTCTCGACGATGTCGGCCACGTCGGCCGGGATGAGGTGGGCCGGATGATCCGGCACGACCCTGACCGAGGCGAGGATCGAATCGACCAGCCGATCGAGGCGCGCGACCTGCTCGATGGTGCCGTGGTACCAGGCCGCCCGGCGCTCGCGGCGCTCGGGATCGCGTGAGTCGCGGCCGTCGAGGGCGGGCTCCTCGGCGAGAAGATCCGCGTACGCCCGGACAACGGCCAGCGGCGTCCGCAGCTCGTGGGTGACGAGCGCGATCAGCTCGGTCCGCGCCTCGTCGATCTGCTTCAGTTCGGCCGCCCGAGCCTCGGCCTCGCGCTGGAGCCGGCCCTTCTCGACGATCCCGGCCAGGAGGTCGGCGATGGCCCCGAGGTGGGCAACGTCGGACTCCCCGAAGTCGCGCGACTGCTCGGTCTGGACGTTCAGGACGCCGACGGTTCGATCGTTCCAGACGAGCGGCACCGACAGCATCGAGGCGATGAACCGGCGCTGGTCGATGCCGCGGACCCATAGGAAGCGCGGGTCGCTGCCGACGTCGTAGATCAAGAGGGGCTGGCGGCTCGCCGCGACCCGGCCCGTCACGCCCTGGCCATACGGCACCTTGGCGCGGCCGATCTGGAACCGATCGAGGCCGTTGGTCGCGGCGAGGGTGAGGTTCTCGCCGTCGCGGTCGAGCAGGTAGAGCGACGAGACGCTGGCCCGCAGGGCGTCTCGGGTCTCGTCGACCACCGTCTCCAGGAGCTCATCCCACGTGCTCGCGGTGGTGGCCAGACGAGCCACGCGGTGCAGGAACTTCAGCTGGTCGAGCTGTTCGGCGGCGGGCGCGTGGGCTTCGACGGCTGGCGCCTGGGCGTGGATGGCGGCCTCGTGGGTGCCGGCGGGCGCCTTGCCGTTGCCGGCCCGCTCGTGGGCGTCAGACGCCAGCGACTCCGGGTCGCGGTGCGTGGTCGCGGGCTCCAGCTCAGTCTGGCTCACCCCTCCACGATAGCCGACCGTGGGCGTGCCGCCGCCTGGGCGGTCTGGGCGCCCGCTGTGCTCCAGGCGGCTGTCGTGCTCGATGTGGCCGTCGCACCCGGGGCGGCTGCGGTCCTCGCGAACCCGCGACGCACCAGCGCCTCGGCGAGGCGCTCATAGTCGGCGGCCTCGTTGTAGCGCTGGGCGGAGATCCGGAGCAGCACCTTCGAGGGATCTATGTCGGGCGTC
>DASQFM010000085.1:0-13371 GCA_035633135.1 Candidatus Eiseniibacteriota bacterium | reverse complement strand
ACGTTGACTTCGATGTGCTCAGGATCGATCGGACCTCGTGATCGGGATTCCCAGGAGCAGGTACGCCTCGGCTCCGAGTCCGAAAGCGAAACCGAAGGCCATGTAGCCGCCGATCACCAGTGTCGCCACGATCGCACGAACCAGGCGGCGATCGAGCGCGATGGCCGGGATCGGCCGGCCCGCTTGTGCGAGGAGGCTGTCGGACTGAGCGTTCATCGGAGCGCCGTCCCGGCCCGGATCGATGCCACGACGTCGAGGATTGCCTGGCTCGATGCCGCGGCGTCAGCACCGGTGATGAGCGACTGGTGCGTGGCTGCGGCGAGGATACGATGAACGCTCTGCGTCGACAGACCGGCCATCTGCTCCGGTGCTGCGAGCCAGCCCGCCTGCTGCCCTGATCCGGCCGTGACTACGATGAGCGGCCGGTCGCCGAGGCTCGTGAGCGCGAGAGCTGTGGCAGCTCGTCGTCAAAGGCTTCCCGCTGTACGCGACCTAGCAGCGCAAGACGACGCGAACCATCCCGCTGGTCGTCCTCACCCCTATTCCAGGATGATCTCGATGCTCAGCTCGCCGCCCGCCGTCCGCTCGACCACCCGATACGCCTGCTCGCCGGACGTGAAGGCCATCTCGTGGTCAACCGTCACCGTGGCAGCCATGATCGCTGCCGGCGCCCCGACGAGGGGCTCCATTCGTATGCCCTCAACCTTCGCCGCATCGTCCGGAAAGTAGCGGAGCATCTCCCCCGCGATCCTCGTGCAGGCCTCGGACGCAATCCCGCCGCAACTGATCGGAACCGCGTGGCCATGGCGCGGATCATCGAGCGTGATCGTCGGTGACAGCGACGGCGACGAAGCGCACGCGGCAAGGACGGCCGCCATTGCAACCGCGAGGAACTCTGGCCGTCGAACCGAGCGCCTGATCATCGAAGGCCAGCTGGCTCAGGGGCCTTGGCGAGCCACTGACCGATCGTGCAAAGCTTCTCGAAGCCGAGGCAACGGTTGACGGGCTCACCGAGTTCGGGCGCGTGCAGGATCGCGAGGTCGGCCCCGTTGTCGCGGCCCCAATCCATGGCCGCGAGCGTCACGGCCGAGCCGTAGCGCCGGCCGCGGGACTCGGGAACCGTGCCCACGCCGTAGATGCCGACTGCCCCACCGCCGTTGTCAGGCGCACAAGTCGGGGTAGAGGCCGCGCTTCGCATCTCCGAACCTCCTTGGAGATGCCTTCCGTCACTCTCAGGACCACATCATCTGGTGGTCTGAGCCCGGTGAGACCCGACAGGAGGTGGTGTTGGCTGGCGAGGAAGGATTCAAACCGTCGATCTCCTGATCCAGAGTCAGGCGCAGTGGCGCCGAGCCTCCGGCCGGTGACCGGCTCGATTCCACGCTCGCCGAGCGTGATATCGACCTCAGAACGGACGCCCTGCGCCGTCTGAATCCGGGAGCGTCAGGCGAACACTCCCAGAAGAGTCATGCGAACTAGCGGATTCGCGTGTGAGTCAAGCGAAGTCGCCCGCGCACGACCACTCTACCCCTGCCGGGGCGAGCCGAACGCAGCCGGGGTTGCATCCGCGCCGACGAGAGCGAGCTTGGAACCATGACCAATCGGGTCGTTTCCCCCAGGGCAACTCGCGCGGTTCAATCGTAGGCGGGAAGAATCGGGCGCCATCCTCCTCACGCCGCGGGGAAGATGGGCGGGAGACGGGCACCAAGG
The DNA here is from genome assembly GCA_035633135.1 of Candidatus Eiseniibacteriota bacterium. GTDB lineage: Bacteria > Chloroflexota > Limnocylindria > Limnocylindrales > CSP1-4 > UBA5189. Next base: position 11,661 of record DASQFM010000085.1, on the reverse strand, counting down.
AAACGTCGACTCAGGAGGTAGGCCAGGAACGCGGCCCCCACCATGGCCGGCACGCGCGGCGCCACCGCAACGCCTCGCTCATCAGTGGTGCTCAGAGCCGAGAAGATGCCCGCAACGAACGGCATGATGGCGCCGGCGATCAGCCCTTGGACGATCGGGGCGGGGATCCACGCGGCGAGGTGACGCGTCAGGCCGAACGCGGCAGCCACCAATACGATCGCGCCGGCCAGTAGGGAGGCCCCAGAGAGTTCGGCGAAGCTGAACTGATCCCCGAGCGAGGCGAAGAAGATGATCGCGAAGACGTTCCCGGTGAGCAGCAGGGGCTGCCGATACCGATACGCAAGCACGACACTCGGGATGGCGGGTAGCCCGTAGATCACGACGATCCAGCTGCTGGTCTGCGCCCCTGAAAGCATGCTATCGGGCAGCCGTCACCTGCCGTTGCCCCGGCAGCCGGATGTCGAATATCAGCAACAGGCTCACGGCGATGACGGCCCCACCCACCAGCATCTCCGGCCCGAGCGGTTCGGCGAGGAACAGGGCGCCCCAGGTCACGCCGAAGACAGGGGCCAGGAATGTCACGGTGCTCGCGGCTGTCGGACCGAACGCGCCAAGGAGCCGGAAGAGCAGCGGCCAGGCGAATGCGGTGCACAGGAGCCCGAGGGTGAGGACGGACGCGGCCGCCTCGAGCGAGGGCGGCGCCGAGGGAAGCGTCAGCAGGGCGAGCGGGGCGAGGATCACCGTCGCGGCCATCGTCTGGCCGGCCGCCGAGTGAACAGGAGGGACGCCTGCGAAGCGGCGACGAGCGTAGGTCAGACCGATCGCATAGCTGGCGGTGGCACTCAGCATGGCGGCGGCGGCCAGGATCGTCGCCGGGGTGAGCTCGATCGGACTCCAGCCGACGAGGACGCCGACCCCGACCAGCCCGGTCACGACTGCGGTGAGCCGCTTCGCGGTCAGCCGCTGGCGCAGCCAGATCGCGCCGACGATGACGGCGAACATCGGCACGGTGGCGTTCAACAGGGCCGCTAGCGAGGCGCTGATCGTGACCTCGGCAAAGCTGATCAGAGCGAACGGGATCGCCACGTTGAACAGGCCCAGGACGAGGTAGCCACGCCACTCGGTCGCCAGGACGCGTAGATCCCTCGGACCGACCGCGAGAGCCAGGGCAAGTGCCGCCACGCCAACGCGGCCTTCGGCGACCGCAATCGGGCCGAGTTCCGGCGCGGCGACACGCATGAACAGGAAGGACGAGCCGAAGATGGCACCGAGGGGGAGCAGCAGCAAGGCCGTGCTGTTCGTCATGGCCCGCACCGTAGCGGCCAACGAGTCATGGGCGCCCAATACGGGCGGATTACGTCGCCTTCGCAAGGACGGTCACCTCAACGAGCATGCCGGCGACAAGATCGGCACCGACTGTGGTGCGCACCGGCTTGATGCCCGGGAACTGCTTCTCGTAGACGGCGTTGAACTCGGCGAAGGTATCGAGATTGCCGAGGTGGACGAGGCAAGAGACGACGTCATCGAGGGTGGCGCCGGCAGCTTGAAGGAGAGCTTCGATGTTGCGGAACGTCTGCTCGGTCTGCTCGACCAAATCGTCGCTAATGATCCTCCCGGTTTCCGGATCGAAGCCGCCCTGGCCTGAGAGGAAGATCCAGCCGTCGAGCGACAGGCCAGGCGAGAAAGGCGCGATCGCGCGTGGGGCGTTGTCGGATGTGATCAGTCCCTTCATGGGAGGCTCCTCCTTCGCTGTTTGCCGGATGGCATTCGGTTATGGTATAGATGTATGCCTATGTATCGATGGCCCGCCACCCCCGCTCCCAGGTCACTGGCTTCGAAGTGCCGACGAGACCGGCTTGACGCTGGCGGTCTAGAGATCGTCGCCCAGTTGGCGTTTGAAGCCGCGTATCACTGGCTCGTTGCGCCTGTAGAACGTCCACTGCCCGATGCGCTTGGAGGTGACGAGGCCCGCTCGGGCGAGCGCTTGGAGGTGAGTAGTGGCGGTCGGCTGGGCGACACCAAGCTTTTCGGCGATGAAGATCACGCAGACGCCGTCGTCGACCAAATCTCCGTCCCGCTGAGGGGGGAAGTGGGCGCGCGGATCGCGGAGCCATTGCAGGATCTGGAGACGCTTCGGGCTGGCGAGGGCGCGAAGGGCCTCGATCATGTCGACTGTACGAGCGGAAGGACCCATGGCAGTGCAGCTTACAGCCAGGCATAGCCGGATAGCGATATTCCTCTGCAGCCCAGGACGATCAGATGGCGGCTAGGCCCGCGGTCATCCCCGGGTTGGGGGACTGGCACGGATCTGCCCCGCTGCATCCGTACTTCGTCTGCGACGTCTTCACCGCGGATCCGCTCGAAGGCAACCAGCTCGCCGTCTTCGTCGATGGGCGGCCGTTCAGTTCCGAGGAGATGCAGCGCCTCGCTCGTGAGCTGAACCTCGCCGAGACCGTCTTCCTGCTCCCACCGCGGTCCGACGGCAACGTCGCCGTACGGATCTTCACCCCCCGGACCGAGCTTCCGTTCGCCGGACATCCGATCCTGGGCGCGGCGTTCGTGGTTGGACAGGCGCTCGGCGCCGACGCCGTCACCCTTGAGACCGGCGCAGGGCCAATCCCGATCCGCTTGGAGCGCCAAGGCGACCGAATCGTCTCTGGCTGGATGCAGCAGCCCATACCGGAGTGGAAGCCGTTTGAGCGCGAACGCGAGCTCCTCGACGCTCTCGGCGTCGAATCGTCGCTGCTGCCGGTGGAGTCATACCGCAACGGGCCCGCCCACGTATTCGTCAAGCTTGCTGGCGAGGAAGCCGTCGCGGCCCTAAGGCCGGAGATGGCCGTCCTGAATGATCTCGGCGTTGCCGCGAACTGCTTCGCCGGGCGGGGCCGCTTCTGGAAGACACGGATGTTCTACCCCGCCGCTGGCGTCCCAGAAGACCCCGCCACCGGCTCCGCCGCCGGCCCGCTCGCAATCCACCTGGTTCGGCACGGGGACATCGCATTCGGCGAGCAGATCGAGATCCGGCAAGGCGCGGAGATCGGAAGGCCGTCGCTGCTCTACGCAACCGCCACCGGCGAAGGCGACCGGGTCGACTCGGTCGAGGTCGGAGGCACGGCCGTCATCGTGGCGCAAGGGCACTACCGCATCACCCGGCAATGACCTAGGAACCGCCATGAACCTCGGACTCGACGGACGCACAGCACTCGTACTCGGCGCCTCCTCTGGACTCGGGTTGGCCAGCGCGCAGGCGCTGCGCGAGGAAGGCGCAAATGTGGTTATGTTTGCCCGCCGTGAGGGCCTGCTTCGCCAGGAGGCCGGCCGGCTCGACGCGACCGCGGTCGCCGGCGATCTTTCCAGGCACGCAGACCTGCACCGAGCCGTAGACGTCGCCGTTCGAATGCACGGCGGCCTCGACGTCATCGTCCTCAACGGCGGCGGACCACCGCCGGGTACCGCATCGCAGGTCGCCGACGACACGATCCAAGGAGCCGTCGACCTTCTGCTTCGTCCGATCGTCGCGCTGGTCAGTGCCGCCCTGCCCCACCTACGCAAGAGCGGGCAGGGACGAGTCATCTCAATCTCTTCGATCTCAGCCCGCGAGCCGATCCCGGGCCTCGCTCTCTCCAACGCAATCCGCCCCGGCGTGTGGGGCTACCTCAAGACGCTCGCCGGCGAACTTGCAGGCGACGCCATCACCGTCAATTCCGTGGGGCCAGGACGAATCGCCACCGCGCGGATGAACGAACTGTACGGCGGCGAACCGCCCCAAGCCGAGCTCGACGCCATCCCACTCGGACGTCTCGGCACGCCCAGAGAGCTGGGCGACGTCGTCTGCTTCCTCGCATCTAGGCAGGCTTCCTACATAACGGGTGCCATGATCCGCGTCGATGGTGGCCTCTCGAAGTCGCTCTGAGACGAGCCGAGGACTCTCGCCCCGCGGACGGCGCTTCAAGGGACGGGCCAGTCGCACCCGCCGATTTCGTGAGATGCGAGGCCAGCAGAGGCGCACGAGTCGCCCCATCGGTACGCAGGAACGGTTTCCTTGTTGCGGATCGCGGACGTGAGTCGTACTCCGTATTGCGGATCAGGGACACGAGCCGTTTTCCCTCTCCGCAGGACTGACTGAGCCCGAAGGCGATGGGCAAGCGTTTCTCCCGCGGTAATTCGGGCCTGAAGGCGATTCACGCTCGCCGCGGGGCATGTATCCTTCACCTCCACTATAGAGGAAAGCGGATGGCCACGGACCGAGCAGAACTCCAAGGAACGGCGGTCGACCTCGCGGAGCTCGGACGGCGTGTCCGCGACGAGCGCCGGCGCCGCGGTTTCGCTCTGGAGGCGCTCGCCGCGGCGTCTGGCGTGAGCCGCAGCATGCTCTCGGCCATCGAGCTCGGACAGAAGGCGCCGACGGTTCTCGTCCTGGACCGCATTGCGACCGGGCTCGGTACCAGCATCGCGCGTCTGCTTGCCCCCCAGCGGACGGAGGCTGTGGTCGTGCTTCGCGCCGACCAGCAGCAGGTCGCTCGCGACCCCTCGGGCTGGGAGCGCCGGATCCTATCGCCGGTCCTGCCAGGAGTGGAGTTCGAGTTCATGCGCACCACGATCGGCCCCGGCGTGAGCGCCGGAAGCTTTGCTCCGCACGCACCGGGCTCACGCGAATACGTGGCTATCGAACGCGGCACGCTCGTGCTGGGCATCGACGGCGAGCTGATCACGCTTCACGCCGGCGACTCGATGTATTTCACGGGGGACCGCTGGCATTCGTTTGCGAATCCCGCGCCGATCGAGCCCGCCATCTACTACCTCGCCATGGACGTAGCTGGGCACGAAGACGGCATGGACTCCAAGGCGACGGCCCCGCACGTTCTCGTGAGGCCGTGATGCCAGCCGCACCCGCTGCGTCGACCTGGGACTGGTCGGCGGACGAGATGCGCCGGATCGCCGACCGTGTCGCCGACCTCGTGGTCGAGCACTTGGCGCGGCTGCCGGAGGAACCCGTATTCCGCCCGTATCCTTCTGAGCTAGCCCAAGCACTCGTCTCGGCGCCGCCGCCCGAGCGTGGCGTTACTCCTGATCAAATTCTGGACGAGTTCGCCGAGCTTATCGAGCCATACCCGTTCGGGAACGGGCACCCGCGCTTCTTCGGCTGGGTGAACTCGCCGCCGGCGCCGATGGCGGTCTTCGGCGAGGCGCTCGCGGCGGCGATGAACCCAAGCGTCGCCGGCGGGAATCATGCCGCGGTGTGGATCGAGCACCAAGTACTCGAGTGGTTCAAGAGCATCTTCGGCCTTCCCTCCGCGGCGAGGGGCCTGCTGGTCAGCGGCGGCTCGATGGCGACACTCACTGCCCTCGCCGTCGCCCGACACTCGGCCACCGACGGCGCCGTACGCACCGATGGCATCCAGGGCCAACAGGCACCCCTTGCCGTATACATGAGCGAGGAGGGCCACAGCTGCATCCGCAAGGCGGTCGAGTTACTCGGCATCGGGTCGCGCTACCTGCGCACGATCGGGGTTGACGGCGACTACCGAATGCGGCCCGATGCGCTCGAGTCCGCCATCCGGTCCGACCTCGCCGCTGGGCTGCGGCCGATGGCTGTCGCGGCCAGCGCCGGCACGGTCAACAGCGGAGCGGTTGATCCGCTGCCCGAGATCCTTGAGATCTGTCGCCGCCAACGGGTCTGGTGTCACGTGGACGCCGCGTACGGCGGTCCGGCCATCCTCACCGAGCGGTACCGGGGGTTGCTTGCGCCGCTTGCCGAGGCCGACAGCGTGGCGCTCGACCCTCACAAGTGGCTCTTCGTGCCAATCGAGGCTGGCCTGGTGCTGGTCCGGGACGGAGCCGCGATGCGCGAGGCGTTCAGTTTGGTGCCTCCGTATCTCCGAACAGACGACCGCGTCGGCGGGATCGGCGGCCCGCCGTGGTTCAGCGAGTTTGGCTTTCAGCAGACGCGTGGCTTCCGGGCGCTCAAAGTGTGGATGGCGCTCAAGCGTCATGGGCTCGACGGGTATCGAGAGGCTATCGACCGTAATCTCGATCTGGCGGCTCGTCTCGCCCAACGCATTGAAGGCCGCCGCGAGCTCGAGCTTGTGGCTGCCGGGCTGAGCATCGTCTGCTTCCGAGTCGCTCCGGTCGCGATGGCCGGAGACGCGGCGGCATTGGAATCCCTGAATCGCGCGGTGCTCGAGGACATCCAGCTCGGCGGCCAGGTCTTTCTATCCAGTACCGTCCTCGAAGGACGCTTCTGCCTACGGGCTTGCATCGTCAACCCACGAACGAGCGCCGGGGATGTCGATGCGGTTGTTGATCTGGTCGCAGACGCTACCAAGCGGCTCGCAAATTTGCCCGCCCAGCGCCGCCCGGCCCACCGGACCTAGCCGGTAGTCTGGGACGCTGAGGACACCACTTCTAGATCTCTCGCGGACGAGGAGGGGAGAACGGCGTCAAGAGTCGCCATGGACACGAGCGCCTGTGCGGCCGCTCGGACGATCGGGATGGCGAGGGCGGCCCCGGACCCCTCGCCAAGGCGCATCTCCAGCCTGAGGAGCGGACGGAGGCCGAGCGCACGGAGCGCGATCCGGTGCCCCGGCTCGAGCGACTGGTGCCCCGCGAGCAGGTAGCTCTGGCTCAGGGGTGCGACCGCGACGGCAAGGAGCGCGGCGGCGGTCGAGATCAGACCGTCGAGCAGTACAGGGATGCGGTGGCTCGCAGCCCCGAGGCACAGGCCGGCCAGGCCGCCGATCTCGAAGCCGCCGACAGACGCGAGGACGCCCACCGGATCCGTCGGCTCGAGGGCCCGCCGCGCCAGGGCCCGCTCGATGACAGCGACCTTTCGCTTGCGGGTGGTCTCATCGATGCCCGTCCCGCGCCCGGTGACGGCGGAGGGAGGATGACCGGTCATGACCGCCACGATGGAGCTCGCGCTGGTCGTGTTTGCGATCCCCATCTCGCCGGGCACGATCAGATCGACGCCATCGCCCGCGAGGGCATCGGCGATCCCGATGCCCGCATTGATCGCAAGCTCGGCCTGTGATCGCGACATCGCTGGTTCACGCGCCAGGTTTCGCGTTCCGGCGGCGACCCGGCGGTCGATCAGTCCCGGCCCGGTGACTCGGATCGACACGCCCATGTCGACGACGACGACCCGCGCACCAACGGCCGCGGCGATCGCATTGATGGCGGCGCCGCCCGCGAGGAACGCCCGGACCATCTCAACGGTGACCGGCGCCGGGTAGGCCGACACCCCCTCGGCGGCGACCCCGTGGTCGGCTGCCATGACGACGACGGCCGGGGTCCTGACCAGGCAGATGCCGCCGCGAATACCGGCGAGCTGGATCGACAGGGACTCGAGCCGACCGAGACTGCCAGGTGGCTTTGCTAACAACCGCTGTCGCCGAGCGGCTTCAGCGAGCGCACCGCCATCGAGCGGTTCGATGGAACCAGCAACGGTCTCGAGGCTCGTCATCGCGATCCGATCCCGATCGGACGAACGGTCCAATTCCCTGCGTCGCCTTCCTCGAGGGCGAGCGCATCGCCCGCCCCGACGAAGCGGAGTGCCGAGCCGGCCGGCCGCAGTCGATCAAGGAGAAGGGCGATGGGACCGGCATGGGTGACGACGACGATGGGGCGCACAGGCCGCCGGAGAGCATCCTCGAACGCGTCGACGACCCGCTCCTCAAGGTCGGCGAACTGCTCGCCGGCGGGCCAGTCGACTTCGAGGTCGCCGGCCGCCAGCCGGGCTGCGAGGGGCGGGTCGAGAGTCTCGATGTCCGCGAAGGTATGGCCCTCGATCTGCCCGACGTCCACTTCAAGCCAGCGCTCGTCGACCTCGCTAGGGCATCCCGTTGCGGTGGCGAGCCTGTCGGCGAGGGCACGGGCGCGTCGAAGCGGGCTGGTGATCACCAAGGCCGACGGACCGAGCCGGCCCCGAAACCCGGCCACCAGCTCGTCGGCCCGGCGATGGCCTGGACGAGACCAGTCGAGGTCCCCGCGACCGAGGTAGCGTGTGCCGGTCCAAGGCGTCGCCGGGTGCCGGACGAGATAAAGCGTCACGGCTTGATGCGGACGGGCAGCCCGGCGATAACGAGGCGTACCTCGTCGGCGATCTCGGCTGCCCGCTGGTTGGTCCAGCCAAGGGCATCGACGAACCGACGTCCGAGTTCGGTCAGCGCCACGGGGCTGAGCCCGACCTCGTCGCTCACGAGGACGACGCCAGGGACGCGCGCCCTGATGGCGCGCTCGACGGGCAGCCAGGCCGAATCGATCGGTCCACCATCGTCGAGCGTGGTGGCGACCCACAGGCCGAGCGAGTCGACGAGCAGGAGCCGGTCCGGCGCGGCCGATTCGATCGATCCCGCCAGGTCGTCGGCTGCCTCGAGAGTCTCCCACGTGGCCGGGCGGTCACCTCGATGGCGGGTTATCCGCCGGTCGAGCTCCGGATCGCCGGTCCGGGCAGTCGCGATGAAGGTCACGTCCTCGGCAGCGAGTTGGCGGGCGAGCTGCACGGCGTGACGGCTCTTGCCGCTCGCCGTTCCGCCGAGCACGAGGATGACGCCTGTTGTCGCGCCCACGCTTTGGTCGGTCACGCCGCTCGTACGCGAGCTCGGTCGAGTGCGGCGACGAGCCGGGCGAGGCCGGCCGGCGTCGGAACGGCAATCCGGACGACACCGGCGAGCCCGAAGCTTGCGCACGCGCGGACGGCTACTTGGTCCGCGGCGAGCGCGCCGATGAACGAATCCGTGCTGCCGGTCACGGTGGTGAGGACGAAGTTCGAGTGCGACGGCACAGTCGTGCCGTCGCGCGCCTCAAGGGCCGTCACAAGGTCCGCGCGCCAGTCGGCGATCGTCCGGCGGGCGCCGTGGTCCAGGCCCCATCCACCGGCCGTCGCGGCGGCCAGGGCATGACTGCCGACTGACCAGGGATCGGCGAGGTGTCGCAGGGCCGCCGCCAGACCCGGCTGGGCGACGATGAAGCCGGCGCGGACACCGGGGATACCGAGAACCTTCGTCAGCGACCGGACGATGACGATCCGGGCATCGTCGAGCGGGAGGTCCGTGCCGGATGCACGGAATGGGGCGAAGGACTCGTCGACGAGGATGTGCGCTTCGCCGGCTGCGTCGAGCAGCCGGCGCCAGCCGTCCGTGCCGACGCTTCTGCCGGTCGGGTTATTCGGATCGCAGACGATGATGAGGTTCGGTCGGAAGGCGCTGACCTCGGCCACGATCGCGTCGATCGGTGGATCGAAGCGCGACGGCTCCGCCCGAACCTCGCGGATCGTGGCACCGACGAGATGCCCGAGACGGCGGTACTCGCCGTACGTCGGGCCCACGATGAGCATCCGGCCGCCCCGCCCGAGCAGCCGGGACACGACGAGGCGTAGCCCCTCCGTCGCCCCGGCCGAGACGACGATCCGGTCAGCGTCGACCCCGCTATCGCGAGCGAGCCGGTCGATTGCCGGCGCCGGGTCGAAGTCGGCGTAGGCTGCGTACCCGGCGGCGGCGACCGCCGCCTGTACCGCGGCCGGCGGACCGAGCGGATTGAGGTTCGCGCTCAGGTCAAGCCAGCCGGCCGGCGCGCCGCCGTGCGGAACGCGATTGGTAACGGCGTGGGTCATCTCGATACCTCCCAGGTGATGTAGGCAGCCGTCGCAAGCGCGGCAGCGGCGAAGACGAGCCGCCGAGCGGCGGCGACATGGGCGACGTCGGGGACCGCTCCCTCCCCGAGGCGGTAGGTGCCGGGTTTCTCGAGCCAGATGCCGATCGCGCCCGCGGCAGCAGCCATCGACCAACCTGCGTTGGGGCTCGAGGTCCGGCCGGCGTCGCCCATCGCCGTGAGCAGCGCACCTCTCCCCGACAGCCCAACGACGGGCGCGGACACGGCGATGGCCGCGGCCGTCAGGCGGGCGGGAACGAGGTTGACCAGGTCGTCGAGCCGAGCCGCCGCCTTGCCAAGAAACTCCAGTTCGCCGCGGTAACCGAGCATGGCGTCGGCGGTGTTGACGACGCGGTAGGCCATCGCCGCCGGCAGTCCGCCAACCGCGTAGGCGACGAGCGGTGCGACGTAGGAGTCGGCGAGGTTTTCGGCGAGTGACTCGATCGCCGCCGAGCAGACGTGGGCACGGTCGAGATCCTCGACAGGGCGGCTAACCAGCCAGGGGAGCTGCCGGCGCGCCTCGTCCAAGTCATTGTTGCCGAGGGCCTGGGCCACCCGGGTGCCGGCGTCGAGGAGCCCCCGCAGCGCGAACGAGGACTTCAGGAGCCAGGCAGCCACGGCAAACCGCACGACGCCCCGTCCACGTCGTTCGACGAGCCGTCCTATCGCCCAGGCACCGGCCGTCGGCAGGGCGACGGCGAGCGTCCCCCGCGCCAGGTCCCGCCCATTCCGTCCGGTCGGCCTGCCGGCCAGCCGGCCGATGACCCAGCCGCTGACGACGACCGGGTGGCCCGTGGCCGGCAGCTCCCCGATGCCGAGATCGAAGGCGAGCGCGAGACCCAGGGGGAGAGCGCGTTCGATCACGAGGCACTCCGAGTACTCGCCTTTTGCTCGACCGCGGACCTGATCGCATCCGTGACGATCCGACCAACGACCGCCCCGATCTCCGTCGCGGATCCGGCGTGCCGGAACTCGCGACCAGCCGCGCGTCGCCAAAGAATCGCGATCGCGTCGGTGCTCGTTCCGCTGGCCGATCGGCCGGTCCGGGTTCGGACCCCGGCCTCGACGATTGCCGCCGCCTTCGCCTCGGACGCCAGCATGGCGAGCTCGATCGCGGCGGCCTCGGCGAGCCGGCGAGCGCACAGTAGGACAACGTTGATCGTCCCGGGCCCGCCAACCGCCGCTTCGCCTGGGCGCGCCGCATTGCGAAGCCCGACCGTGATCAGCGCACGAACCTCCGCGTCCCCGGCGCGGGCCGCGAAGACCTGGGTCTCGGCGAGATCGACAGCCGTCATCAGGCCGACCGTCGGCCCGTCGAGAGCAAGTTCTCGAGCAGCGCGGCGCAGGTCTCGCTCCGGGCGGTCGCAGTCGTACGAGAGGGGCACCTGGAGGTGGAGCAGTGATCGGACGTGCCGTCGGCCGCCCCCTAGCACCGCACTGCTCAAGACCTGCCAAGGGGCCCCAAGACGGAGGGTCACGGCGCCTTCGCGACGCTCGTACGTCGCGCCTTCGAGCAGCTCGTGTCGCTCGAGGATCAGGCTATCGCGGATGGCGGTCATGCGGCGACCTCGACGATGAGGGCGACGAGGAACGCCCCCTCAATGGCTGCCCCGTGACTGTCGCCGGTCACCACCCCGAACCGGCGCTCAAGGAGCAGGAGGATGACCATGCCCGCCCCGAGTCCAGCCCCAGCGGCAGCAACGTGGACCACGTTCCGACTGGCAAGGGCGATGAGCCCGACGGTCGCGAGGCAGACCACGACATCGATCGAGCGGACGCAGTCTCGCCACCAACCTCCAAGACCGGCTTCACCGTGGCGGACGGAGCGAGCCCCGAGGACCGGGACCGAGCGGGAGGCGGCGCCGGCCACAATCAAGGCGGGCACGGCGATTGCTGTTGGCAAGCTGCCAATCGCGCCCGCGTCGGCCAGGAGGATGAGAGTGACGCCGGCCGCACCAAGAGCGCCGACGGCCGGGTCGCGGCGCGCACGCTCCGCTCGATCAGCACTCGGCG
>DASQFM010000084.1:0-2842 GCA_035633135.1 Candidatus Eiseniibacteriota bacterium | reverse complement strand
AGTAGTCCAGGAACTCCTGGATCTGGCTCTTCTTCTTGCCCTCGGCCGGCTCGTTGATCGGGAACTTGACCCGCCCGTTGCCGTTGGTCATGACCTTCGACATCAGGGCCGAGTACTCGGTATGGATGACCTTGTCGTCGTAGTGGATCAGCTGGGCGAAGCCGAAGACGTCGCGGTAGTAGTCCACGAAGCGGTTCATGTCACCGAGCTCGACATTGCCGACGCAATGGTCGATCTCGAGCAGCGAGTGACCCTTCGCGGCGCGGGCCGGCTTCTTGATCTTGCGATAGCCCGGCGCGAAAACGCCGTGGTAGTCGCGCCGGTCGATGAACGAGTGGCGGACCTCGCCGTACGTGCCGACCGCGCTGCGGCGCAGGATCCCGTCCTCGCCGCCATCGAGCTCGACGGGCTCGATCGCGGAGTGCGCACCGCGGGCGGTCGTCTCGCGCCACGATGACGTCGCGTCGTCGACGCTGAAGGCGATGTCCTTGACGCCATCGCCGTGCTTTCTGATGTGCTCGGCGATCTCCGTGTCGGGCGTCAGCGCCCCGGTCACGACGAGGGTGATGTCGTTCTGGCGCAGGACGTAGCTCGTGCGGTCGCGAACGCCGGTCTCGAGGCCCGAATAGGCGATCGGGGTGAAGCCCCACAAGGTCCGGTAGTAGTGGGCCGCCTGACGGGCATTGCCGACCCAGAATTCGACGTGATCGACGCCGTTCAGCGGCAGGAAATCCTTCGCCTCGGCGTAGGCGTTCTGGTTGATATGGGCACCCGTCTGGTTGGCGGCGCCCTGGGTCGTGGGCGCGGTCGCCTGCGCGGTCGCCTGCGCGGTCGCCTGCGCGGTCGGCCGACTTATGGTCTCGGTCATCGAACGCGGCCCCTTTGCTTTTGCAGACCGTGCGCGGCTGCATGGAGCGGACGAATGACCTCCAATGGTAGTCCCGAGCGCCGCGAGGTCTCGGCGGCGCGGCGCCGAGCTTGATGCGCGGCGAAATCCCGTCCGATGGCCGAACCTGGCTCCCGTTTTCCGTCCTTGTCACGCTCGTTCCAGACAAGCGGAACGACTTCTTCTTCACTGCCTCGGCACCTCGGAGGCTCGGCGGCTCGGCGCGCTTGATTGCCGGCCCAGCGAGTCTTCACGGTCGGCGAAGTTTCACAGGCGGCCGAGGCCCGAGCATGGCGCCCCTTTTTTGCCCTTGTCACGCTCGTTCCAGGCAAGCGGAACGACATGGTCTTTAACGCGCGTATCGCCTGCGCGTTTGGTGGCCGCCGGGAAACCTCGTGATGAGCGTGGGCGATCTCCGGGGCAAGCGAAGCGACGGATCCTATCGATGCGTCCGCGGGGTCGGTCGCGTCCGCGGGGTCGATCGCGTCGCCGCGGTGGAGGCAGCATGCCAAAGCGAAACGGACCTGGGATCGAGCTCCTTGCCGACCCGACGAGGCGTCGAATCGTCGCCCTCCTCGCGGTTCACGCCAGGCGGCCGTCTTCGATCGCGCGCGAGATCGGGCTGAGCCGTCCGGCCACAAGCCGGCAGCTGCACCTCTTGCGCGATGCGGGCCTGATCCGATCGACGTGGTCGCCGATCGATGGCCGAGGCCGGCTCTACGGCCTCGACCCGCGGACCCACGGCTCGATAACCGCCTGGCTGGCCGGAACTGGGTTCGGGCGTCGAGTCGGCCTCTGGATGGACGACGAAGGGCGCGTCAGGGACGGCTGATCTGACGCCTCTCAGTCGGGGCGCTGCGGCCGCACCATGATGGACTGCCGATCGCGGCCCCTCGGCGTGCGTCCGGCGTTGGCGCCGCGGCCGATCGCGGCCCCTCGGCGTGCGTCCGGCGTTGGCGCCGCGGCCGTTCGCGGCCCCTCGGCGTGCGTCCGGCGTTGGCGCCGCGGCCGTTCGCGGCCCCTCGGCGTGCGTCCGGCGTTGGCGCCGCGAGAGAGTGGTTCCGTTTGGTTGGAATGATCTCGACACGGGCAAGAAATGGAAGGTTGTTCATGCGGGTCCCCTGCGGATCCACCCGAGCCCCGACGACTGGAGCCTGCCCAAGGCCTATGCCAAACTCGTCCGCATGGGATCCCTCACCGGTGCGGCTCAGCGACTGCGGGCCGCAGCAACGGAGCTCCTGGAGCTCCAGCCGGAGCTCGAAGCCCGAGCGCCGTGGCCGCTGTCGGACGTGTACGGACCCGGGCCGGAGTCGAGCTGGGGCCCGCCCGAGGTCCTGGCCCACGTCGCCGAGATGCTGCCGTACTGGCTCGGGGAGATCGAGCGCGTCTTCGATCCGCACGAGCGAGCCGCGGCTGGTGGCCAGCCGGTGCCGTTCGGCCGGATCGAAGCGGACACGTTCCGGGTCGGGCTGATCGGCCGTGACCGCGCGATCCCGATCCGGGAGCTCATGGCCCGGACCGGCGCCAGCGCCGAACGGGTCGCTCAGCGCCTGGAAACCCTCACCGATGAGGAGGCGGCCCGCCGGGGGTTGCATCCGACGCGCGGGCAGCTGGCCGTGACCGACATGCTCGAGCCGTTCATCGTCGGGCACCTCGAAGGGCATGTTCGCCAGCTGCGCGAGATCCTCGCCGCGGGCGCCGGGGGAGCCGCGGACGCCGCGCACGGCAACGACGCTCCCTGACGTGTTCATGCTCTGGGCGATCCCGATCGGCCTGATCGTTGGCCGCCTGCTCGGCGGGCGGATCGAGCGGCTCTCCGGTCTGCAGTTTCGTTGGGGCGCACTGGCGATCGCCGGGCTCGTCGTCCAGGTCGTCCTGTTCACACAAACCGGCGCCGCCCTGGCCGGCGACCTTGAGCCCGCGATCTACGTGGGCTCCACGGCGGCGGTCCTCGCC
>DASQFM010000083.1:0-4228 GCA_035633135.1 Candidatus Eiseniibacteriota bacterium | reverse complement strand
CGGTAAGGCCACGACCCCGCGGGACGGTCAGCCGAGGCGAGGCCAAGGCGCCGGTGAGCAGCCGAGCGAGCGCGCTCGGAGCGCGCGTGAGCGAGGCCGCGCAGCCGGCAACGCGGGCGTCGCCCGGATCACCGGCCCGCGCCTGCGGGTGACGCAGACGAAGAGCACCATCAGTCACATCGCCCGCAACCGGGCAACGGCGCGGGCCCTCGGCCTGCGCGGCATCGGCTCCAGCGTCGATGTCGTCGACAACGAGGCGACCCGCGGGATGGTCCGCCAGATCCGGTTCCTCGTCTCGGTCGAGGAGGTCGGGGATTCCAGCGCCGATCAGGCGAGCCCGCGACAAGGCGGCGCCGAGCAGGCGAGCGAGCGCACCCCGGTGCGTGAGCGAGCCAGCGCAGAAGCCAACGCAGGCGCGGGCCGCATCAGCGGCGCTGGGGAGAAGGCATGAAGCTGCACGATCTGAAGCCCGCTCCCGGGTCGCACAAGGCCCGCCGGCGCGTTGGCCGCGGCATCGCCGCCGGCCAGGGCAAGACCGCCGGTCGCGGCACCAAGGGTCAGAAGGCCCGCGCGGGCGGCTCGATCCCTGCCTGGTTCGAGGGCGGCCAGACGCCGCTGCACCAGCGGATCCCGAAGCTCCGCGGCTTCCGCAACCCGTTCAAGATCGACTACGAGATCGTCAACATCGGCGCGATCGGCCGGCTGGCCGACCTCGGTGTCCTCGAGCCCGGCGACATGCCAGGCTCGAAGAAGACCAGGGGCGCCGCGGCACCGGTCACCGTGAACCAGGAGATCCTGCGTGCCGCGGGCCTGGTGCGGCGTCTCGACAAGCCGATGAAGGTGCTGGGGAACGGCGAAGTCTCGGCGGCCCTGTTCGTCGTCGCCGACGCATTCAGCGCCTCGGCTCGGGCCAAGATCGAGGCCGCGGGCGGGACGGTGTCGGTGCTCGAGGTCCCGTCCTCACCGATCGCCGCCCTGCGGATCATCGCGCCGCCAGAGGCCGCAGCCGCACGGGCCGATATCGCTCCGGTGAGCGTGGAGCCGACAGAAGCGGCGAATCAGAGCGAGGTGCCCGCCGCAGCCGCGAATCAGACCGAGGCGGACGCCGCGTCAGCGGCGGCTCCGTCCGATAAGCCGGAAGCCGCGCCCGCGCCGAAGCGAGCCCGTTCGAAGGCCAGCGCGAAGCCGGACGCTTCGCCCAGGGCAAAGGTTGCCCGAGCAGCCGAGGGCAGTCCCGAAGCTGATGCGACCCCCGAGGCCGACGCGAGGGCCGCGGTCGATCCCGACGCTGCGCCTGACGCCACGGCCGATGCCGACGCTGCGCCTGACGCCACGGCCGAGGCTGACGTCGCGGCCCAAGCCGAGGCTGACGCCGAGCCCGACGCCCAGGCCCGGTAGGCACCGTGTTCGCATCGCTGCTCAACGCCTTCCGCGCGCCGGACATCCGGCGCCGCATCCTGTTCGTCCTCGGGATCCTCGTCGTCTACCGGGCCCTCGCCCAGATCCCGCTGCCCGGGATCGACCGGACGGCCCTGGCAACCTTCTTCGAGAACAACCCGGCGTTCGGGATCGTCGACCTCTTCGCCGGCGGCGGTCTGTCGACATTGTCGATCGTCGGGCTGGCGATGAACCCATACATCAATGCCTCGATCATCATGCAGCTGATGGGCGGCGTGATCCCGTCCCTGCAGGCGTTGAGCCGTGAGGGGGAGTACGGCCGCCAGAAGCTCAACCAGTACACCCGCTACCTGACCGTCCCGATGGCCCTCCTGCAGGCCTTCGGCATCCTGTCGGCCCTGAATGCCCAGGGCGTCATCATCGGCGGCTTCGGCCTCGGCAACGCAACCTCCTGGGTCCAGATGGTCACGATGGTGGCCGGCGCGGTGGTGCTGATGTGGCTGGGCGAGCTGATCACCGAGAAGGGGATCGGCAACGGCATCAGCTTCATCATCTTCGCCGGCATCGTCAGCCAGGCGCCCGCCGCGATCGTGAACCTCCTGAGCCAGCCGTCGATCAGAGACATCGCCCTGTTCGCGATTCTCGCCATCGCCGCTGTCGCGGTGATCATCTACATCCAGGAAGGCCAGCGACGGATCCCCATCCAGTACGCCAGCCGCGTTCGCGGCCGGCGGATGTACCAGGGCGGTCAGACGTTCCTGCCGCTGCGCGTCAATCTCGCCGGGGTCATCCCGATCATCTTCGCCATCAGCATCCTGTCGTTCCCCGGCCAGCTCGCGGCCTACTTCTCGTTCAGCGAGGTCCAGGGCGTTCGCGACGCCGCCCTGGCGATCGGCGGCTTCCTGAGCCAGACGACGATCCAGTATTCGGTCCTGTACTTCCTGTTGACCGTTGGCTTCACGTACTTCTACACGGCCTTCACCTTCAAGCCCGACGAGACGGCGGAGCAGCTGCGCAAGAACGGCGGCTTCATCCCGGGCATCCGACCGGGCCGCCCGACGCAGGACTACCTGGCTCGCGTCGTGTCCCGGATCACCCTCGCCGGCGCGCTCTTTCTGGGGACCGTCGCGGTCGCACCCGTCGCGGTCGGCATCCTCGACAACTCCCTGGCCGGCGTTGCCCTCGGCGGCACGGGACTGCTGATCGTGGTTTCCGTCGTGGTCGAGACGATGAAGCAGATCGAGGCCCAGCTGATGATGCGCAACTACGAAGGATTCATCCGCTGAATTGCGACACGACGAATGTGGCGAGCTCAGGCCAAGGCGGCACCGAGCACCGGAGCGCGCGCACCCTGCGGTGCGTAAGCGAAGGCGCGGAGGGGCCAACGCAGGAATGAGCCGCCAGATTCGTCGCCTTGCGAAATGGCCGTAGTAGTTCTGTTGGGGGCGCCGGGGGCTGGCAAGGGCACGCAGGCCCCGATCCTGGCCGACCGTCTCGACATTCCGATCCTCGCCTCGGGCGACCTGCTTCGGAGCGTTGCCGCTGGTGATTCGTCGATCGCCCGGGAGGTCGGCGAGATCATGCGAGCCGGCGAGCTCGTCCCCGACGACATGATCGTCAAGATCTTCCTGGATCGCCTCGACCAGCCAGACGCGCGTCGAGGGGCGGTCCTTGATGGCTTCCCCCGCACGCGGGCCCAGGCCGAGGCGCTCGACCGGGCCCTCGCCGATCGCGGCCAGGGCGTCGACCTCGCGGTCCTCATCCACGTCCCCGTGGAGGATCTCGTCCGCCGGATGTCGGATCGTCTCGTCTGCACCGCGGACAGCCACGTCTACAACCTCCGCTCCAACCCGCCGCGCACGCCCGGCATCTGCGACATCGATGGCTCGCCGCTGCGGCATCGGGCCGACGATGCGGAAGACACCATCCGGGCCCGGATGGCGCAGCAGCTGCCGCCGCTCGAAGAGGTGGTCGACCATTACCGCAGGCAGGGAATCCTCGCGACGATCGACGGGCTCCAGCCGATCGAGGCGGTGACGCCCGACGTCCTGACGGCGGTCGCGCCACTGGTCGCCGACAGCGCGACAGGATGATCACCCGCAAGTCGAAGCGCGAGATCGAGACGATGCGGCGGGCCGGTCGGGTGGTGGCCGAGGTCCTGGCCCTCGTCGAGTCCGAGCTTGCGCCGGGGGTGACGACCGGCCACCTGGACGGCCTCGCCGAGCGCCACATCCGGTCGTCGGGCGCGATCCCGTCGTTCCTGGGTTACCTCGGCAGTGGTCGCTACGGCCGGGGCCCAGGCGCCTTCCCGGCCAGCACCTGCATCTCCATCGATTCCGAGGTCGTCCACGGGATTCCGGGCGAACGGATCATCCGCGAGGGCCAGCTGGTCTCGGTCGACGTCGGCGCGATTGTCGATGGCTGGCATGGCGACGGGGCCCGCACGTTCCTCGTCGGCAAGGTTCCGCCCGAGGTCGCGGAGCTGGTCGAGACCACCCGTCTGGGGATGATGGCCGGGATCGCCGCGGCCCAGCCGGGCGGGCGCCTGATCGACATCTCCGGCGCGGTGGAGGACGTTGCCACGCCGAAGGGCTACGGGATCGTCCGCCATTTCGTGGGCCATGGCATCGGGACGGAGATGCACCAGGATCCCCAGATCCCGAACTACCGCACCCGCCAGAAGGGGCCCGAGCTGCAGCCCGGCATGTGCCTCGCGATCGAGCCGATGTTCACCCTCGGCAGCGGCGACGTCGCCGTCCTCCCCGACGGCTGGACGGTCGTGACCATCGATGGGTCGCTGGCAGCCCATTTCGAGCACACGATTGCCATA
>DASQFM010000082.1:0-2873 GCA_035633135.1 Candidatus Eiseniibacteriota bacterium | reverse complement strand
CGCCCTCGTCGGGCGTGAGGTCGGCGACGATGACTCCCGCCGCGCCGGCCGCAACGAGGGCCGTTGCGCGATCCCCGCCGTTGCCACCGCCGAGCAGCTGGTTGGCGTACCCCATCGCAACGAGCGGTACGCCCGGACGGGCGACGGCAATCCGCGCCACCAGGGCCAGTGACCCGTCGAACGTGGCGCCCGCGGCGATCGCGGCCTGTGACGCGCGCTGGAGCGTCGCCCCATCGGCCAATGGATCCGAGTACGGCAGCCCGACCTCCAGCAGGTCGGCGCCGGCATCGATCGCGGCGCAGGCGATGGCGAAGCTCGTGTCCGCATCCGGGTAGCCGGCGACGACGTACGGGATCAATGCGGCGCGACCGTCCACGCGGGCTCGACCGAACGCCTCGCCGATGCGGCGACCGCCGGGCGTCTCGTTGGTGTGCGGCAACCCCGCGCCGGGCCCGGCGCTCACCCAGCGTCCTCATTGAACGCGCGGACGACCGCCTTCGGTGCCGTTCGCCGCCAGGCCGAGACGATCACCTCACGCAGCAGATCCGGATCGACCGCGTCGGTGCGGACCGAGACCCAGCCGAAGCGACCGACATACGGTGCCATCGAGAATGACTCGGGAAACGCCGAGATCAGGTCCGCCTGTTGCTCCGAGCTCGTGCGGATGCTCGCGCCCTCGCCGGACTGCCCGGTGATCAGGTAGATCTTGTCGCGGACCCGGAAGGTGATATCGCCGGCGTGCTCCTCGTCGCCCCACGTCTCCTTCTCCTGGGTGCCCGGAAGCGAGAGGCACAGCGCCCGCAGCTCGTCGAGGGTCATCGGGCGGTCGCCCACGCCTCGACGTCGGCGAAGCGCTCGAGCGCGGCAAGGTCCTTGTCGCCCCGGCCCGAGAAGCCGAGGAGGACCAGCGCGTCGTCGGGGAACGGCTGCCCCGATCCCTCCAATCCGGCGAGCAGCTTCGGCAGCGACGCCACGGCGTGGGCCGTCTCGAGCGCAGGGAGGATGCCCTCCAGCCGGGTCACGGTCCGCATCGCGGCCACCGCTTCGCGGTCGGTGGCCGTGGCAACCTCGAGCCGCCCGGCTCGGGTCAGCGCCGCGATCTGCGGTCCCACGCCGGGATAGTCGAGCCCGGCCGAGGCCGAGTGGGCTTCGACCACCTGGCCGTCGCGATCCTGGAGCATGAGCGAGCGGGCTCCATGGAGGATCCCCGGCGTCCCGCCGAGGATGGCCGCGGCGTGGCGCCCGGTCTCGATTCCGTCGCCGGCTGCCTCCGACACGGCGAGGCGGACCGATGGCTCGCCGATGAAGCGCGCCAGCAGTCCGATGGCGTTCGAGCCGCCGCCGACGCAGGCGATCACGAGGTCGGGCAGGCGGCCCTCGACGGTCTCGAGCTGGGCCGCAGCCTCGTCGCCGATTCGACGCTGGAGGTCGCGCACGATCGTCGGGTACGGATGCGGCCCCATCGCCGAGCCGAGCACGTAATGGGTCGTCTCGACGTTGGTGACCCAGTCGCGCATCGCCTCGTTGATCGCGTCCTTCAGGGTCGCGCTGCCGGAGGTGACCGGCCGGACCTCGGCGCCCAACGCGCGCATGCGCAGGACGTTCGGACCCTGGCGTTCGATGTCCTCGGCGCCCATGTAGACGACGCACGGCAGCCCGAGGAGCGCGCAGGCCGTGGCCGTCGCCACGCCGTGCTGACCGGCGCCGGTCTCGGCGATCACCCGGGACTTGCCGAGGCGCCGGGTGAGCAGCGCCTGGCCGAGGGCGTTGTTGATCTTGTGGGCCCCGGTGTGGGCGAGGTCCTCGCGCTTGAGATACAGGCGCAGGCGAGCCGGTGTCCTGTCGTCGCCGGTGTTCGCCCCGTGCCCGCGTGGCAGGGAGGTCGCCAGCGCCAACACGCCGGCCGCGAGGCGATCGGCGCGGTACAGGGCGGTCGGCCGGCCGCCGAAGGTCGCGAGGGACGTCCTGAGCTCGGCCCAGAAGCGCGGGTCATGACGGAGCTCGCCGTATGCGCGCTCGAGTTGCTCGAGCGCCGCGATCAGGGTCTCGGGGACGTAGCGGCCGCCGAACTCGCGGTCAATCCCCCATCGTCCCCGCTCGTCCGCGTCGAGCAGGCCCGGGTCGACCGGCGTGGGCCGAACGGCCAGATTGGGCCGATCGAGGCGGGCGGCACGAGACCGCTTGGCGAACAGGGCAACGCGAAGCGGGTCCTTGCGAGGCCGCTCGCCGGGCCGGCGGGCCGCGTCGACACCCGAAGCAACGTCCACGCCGATCGCCGCCGACGATCGAACGGCCTCGCCAACGGTGCCCGGGTTCAGGCCACCGGCCAGGGTCACCGGCACTGCGCGGGCGATCGCGGCGACGAGAGCGGGCGACGAGCGCCGGCCGGTGCCACCGGGATGCGGTCCGCCGGCGGTGTCGAGCAGGATCCTGGCTGCCCCGGCGGCGAGGAAGGCTCGGGCCCGGTCCACGATCGGGGCGGCGAGCGTTGCCGCTTCGGCCGGTGTGAGGTCGTCGGCGGCAGACCGCCGGTCGTCGGCAAGGCGCCGGCCATTGCCGCCGGGCGCGACTCCCGCACCTGATCCGTCAGCTACCGCGGGCAGATGGAGGACCTTCCAGGTCGCTCGGTCCGCTCCGGCGATGGTTTCGAGGGGCTCGTCGCCGCTCAGCTGGATGGCATCGGCATCGAGCGCCGCGCCGATCCGCGAGAGCGCCGCCGCCGCCAGGTCCACGGTGATCGCAACCACGGCCGGGCCCCGCCCTGGCGGGCTCGAGGCGCGCACGAACCGAGCCAGCGCTGTCGCCTCGTCCAGCTCCAAGGCACGCGGCGTGCCGGGCACGAGGTTGAGGCCGATTGCGTCGGCCCCGGCATC
>DASQFM010000081.1:0-4118 GCA_035633135.1 Candidatus Eiseniibacteriota bacterium | reverse complement strand
GCCTGCGCCCGATCGTCGAGGCTCATCCGAACATCGTCGCGATGACGTCCGGCCATTTGCACCGCCCGATCATGACCCGCTGGGCGGGGACCGCGCTCGCCGTCTGCCCATCGACCGCGCCTTTGGTCGCGCTCGACATGGAGCCGATGGACCCCGAGACGCCCGACGACCGGGCGATGATCGTCGCCGACCAGCCCTGGTTCGCGCTCCATTATTGGAACGGCCGCGAGCTGATCACCCACTTCGACACCGCCGAAGACCATGAGGTCCTCGCCCGCTACAGTCCCCAGCGCCAGCCCCTGATCCGCATGCTCAAGGAGGAGCGGGCGAAGGGGTAGGCGTCAGCGCGCCCGCACCCAGTCCGCCATCGTGCCGGTGTCGTTGACGCGCCAGGGCAGGCGGCGGCTGTTGAGGAACAGGCGCTCCATCTCGGGCCGGGTGAAGGGGCGCGAGCCGAGCCGGCCGAAGACGGCGATCTGGCCGCCGGTCTCGTCGACCGCGCGGTCGCGGTCGAGGCCCTTGGCGAGCGCGAGCGCGGGGCTCGGCGTGCGCGCCCAGGCGATCAGCTCGGGGACCGGCCGCGGCGAGAAGCCGTAGAAATTGGGCTGGCTGGCGGGCGACGTCAGCTGCAGCACCTTCATTCCGTTCCGCCCGTCGGCGACATAGGCGAAGAGCGACGCGTTGGTCGAGGCGATTACGACGTCCTCGACGTCGTTCATCCGCCCCTCGAAGCTGATGAACTGAGGCGCGCCGGGGCGTTCCGGATTGGTGATGTTGACGATCGCCAGGCCCTGGGCCTTGGCCGCGACATAGGCGTAGGTGCGGGCGAGGTAGACGCGCCGGGCATCGTCGAAGCGGATCGTGGCCGAAGGCACCGGCACCGGCCGGGCGAGATCGGTGACGTCGAACAGCTTGAGCCCTTCGGCGTCGGTCACCCAGAGGTAGCGGAACTGCAGCGCCGAGGCGCGCGCGTCGGTGAGCGGCAGGGTGACGACGTGGCGCGGGTGCAGCGGGTCGTCGAGATCGACAACGACGAGGCCGGCGGCGGCGGCGATGTAGGCGAAGTGGCCGGCGAGAGTGATATGGCGGGCGCCCGCGAGCACGCCGCCCTCGTTCCACGTCACCGCGCGCCGCAGCCGGTTGTTGCGCGGGTCGCCGTCGGCGAGCGTGTTGATGTTGACGAGGTAGAGCCCCTCCTCGGCATCGGTGACGACCGCGTAATTGTAGATGGCGTGGAAGCGCTGCTCCTGATTCTCTTGGAGCAGGCTGATCGTGGTCCCATCGGGCTGCGGGCGCGGTGTGTTCGCCATCGCATCGTTGCGGGTGGGAGCGATCGGCTGGTTGGTCGGCAGCGCCATGCAGGTCGCTTCGCGCGACGAGACATGGGTGTCGTGGCCCAAAGGCGAGAAAGGCGCGCTTACGATCCGCTCCGAAAAGCCCTTATTGGCGATCGAGGCGATGTCATAGGCGCGGAAACCCCCGCTTCCCTCGGCGACGAACATATATTCGCCGCGATTCTGCAGGCAGCCGACGCGGCCGTTTGTGCCCTGGACGACGTTGGCGAATTGCTCGTTGGCGCGGGTTTCGCCCGACAGGCGGTTGTCGAACGTCTCGCCGCGGGTCCAGTTAATCAGCTCGCGCCGGTTCCGCTCGACGTGCATCCGGTAATAATCGGGATAGGCGAAGCGCTGGAGGTAGGACCCGATCACCGCCTGCGGCTCGTCCCATTCGGTGACGCGCACCGCCTCGATCCCGTTCTCCAGCCCGATCCAGGCGTGCATGCCGACGAAATTGACGAAATTGGTGCCCTGGAGGAGCAGCTGCGCCATGATCGCATTGTTGTCGTTGGCCTCCGAAAGGTGGCAGTCCGAGCAGGTCTTGGTCTCGGTGGTGCGGACCGTGTGCGGGAAATGCGGCGCGAAGGCCTGGCTCGAAAAGCCCGGCGAGGAGATCGGCGGCTGCTGGACGTAGATTCGTTCGCGGTTGATGTTGGTCGAGGACAGGATCAGCGCGGAGGTCGAGCGGACGGGCGCGATGATATTGCCCTTGCTGGTCTGGTGCCGGCCCAGCTGGAACATGTCCTCGCGCGCGACCTGCGGGTTGTAGGTCGCGAAATTGCGCGTCTCCTCTTCCTCGTAATGGTGCGTCGTCGTGCGCCAATTGGCCTCGATCGGCAGGTGGCAGCCGCCGCAACTCGTCGTCCAGCTGAGGTGGCAGGTGAAGCAGGCCATTTCGTTGTCCGGGTGGGCGAGATCGTTGTCGGCCACGCCGCCGCCGAAGACGAAGCGGCCGGTCTCGGCACCCGAGCGCGCCATCAGCTTGGCGCGCGCCGAGCGCAGGTTGCAGCCGGGATTGTCGGGATCGACGCTGTCGCGGACCTGGCTCACGGCCCAGCTTAGGTTCGGATCTACGATCGAACGCTGGATCAGGACGCGCTGGCCGGGCGCGCATTGGGTGCCGGCGACTTCCTCCTGGGCGATGTCGCAGGCGAGCCATTCGAACCGGCGGCGGCCGTCCTCGTTGCGGATCACCTCCAAATTGGTGCCGTGCAGCGGCGCGGCCGGGCCCGACGTGCGCAGGTTCGCATAGTCGCGGACGCCGCCATGGCAGTCGCGGCAGCCGATCTCGATCGCGTTGGCGACCTCGCCGTAGATGAAGCCGTTGCCGTGCGCGTCCTGGGCAAAGTGGCAGTCGGCGCATTGCAGGCCGCGCTCGGCGTGGATGTCCATCATGTGGACCGAGCGGCCGGGATTGGTGCCGACGGGGACGAACAGGGCCTCGCCCGGGCGGCGGAAGGTGTCGGGATCGCCGGGCGGTATGACCTGCCCCTGGGCGTCGAGCAGATTGCCCTCGCGGTCGCGTCGGAAGATGCCGCGGAAGTTCCAGCCATGGCCGTGATAGTCGGCGAACTGGGTGTCGCGGGCGAGCGGATTCACCCGGTCGTAGACCTCGCGCAGGAAAGCGGGATCGGCCCACAGGCCGCGCGGCGCGGCGCCCTCGGGATTGCGGTCGAGCACTTCGTGGGTCTGGGCGGCGGTCGGATGGGCCTGGTTGCGGAAGCGGCGCTCCTCCTCCGGATTGCGGGCGGGGAGGCGGTTTTCGGGGCCGGGCCACATCAAATCGGCGTCGGATTCATAGTCCCACATCGTGTAGCCGAGGTAGGAGTTCAGGAAGATGTTGGGCTGATGCATGTGGCAGGTCATGCACTGCGCGGTCGGGATCGCGCGGGTAAAGACGTGGCGGATCGGGTGGCCGCTCTCGCCGACCGCGGCATGGTTGCCGTCGGCGGGGGCCTCGTGCGCGCCTCGGCCCTGGCGCAGCGAGGCGATGGTCGGATCGGCCGTGGCCGTTTGCCCGTCGCGGCCGTGCCGGCTGTAGCCGAGGCTGTGCCTGGGCTCGCGGTCGTTGGCGTAGACGACGTGGCAGCCCGAGCAGCCCGAGTGGCGATAGTCGCCGGGCTGCTCGTTGGTTCCCATGAACCACATATAGGGGTCGTTGAGCCGGGTTTTGTGGATGTTGAGGATCGGGATCGCGACGCGGATGCCGGTGGCGGGGCCGCGGTTCGACTGGCGCAGATCGGGGCGGCCGGGCTCCTCGAGCCGCTGGATCGAGCCCGTGGGATTGGGCAGGCCGATCTCGGGGAATTGGGTGCCGATGTTGCGGCCGCCGCGCTCGAACACGCGGAAGACGTCGCCGGGCGGGACGACGTGCCAGGTCGGCAGCGGATAGAGCTCGGCAAGGACGCCGCGGGCGCGCTGCTGGACGGTCAGGCCGCCGGGACCCAAAGGCGAGCGGATCAGAGCCGGCTCGCCTTCGCGGGTATAGGCCTCGCCGACGATGTAATTCTTGAACGGCAAGATGCCGTTATTATAGGCCGCGCCGCCCATCAGCATCGCGCCCGAAGCCATGATCGAGCGCTCGGCCGCCTCGATGATCTCGATATGGCAGGCGCCGCAGGCATCGCGAGCGACCCGATAGTCGGAAGGGTTGGTGAAGCGGACGAACTCGGGCGCCTCGCGGTTCAGCAGAGTATAGCTGCGGACCGGATTGGCCGAGGACGGGAAGTGCCAGGCGCCCGGGAAGCGCGGCAGGACGTGCGCCTGGTTCTGGGCGACGAC
>DASQFM010000080.1:0-5209 GCA_035633135.1 Candidatus Eiseniibacteriota bacterium | reverse complement strand
GATCGTCGTCGTCTTGCCGGCGCCGTTCGGGCCGAGGAACCCGAAGATCTCGCCGGCGTTGACCGCCAGGTCCACATCGATGACCCCGCGGTGCGGTCCGTAGGACTTGGTCAGCTGCTCGATCTCGATGACCGCGGTCATGACATTCCCTTCTTTCGCTCTCGGAGGAAGCGGCCGATGACGTTTGGGACTTCCTGCTCGACGAAGGCCATGACGTCATGGAACTCCTGGAGTCGAGCTCGGGTCTCAGGTGGGCGGTTTTGCCCTGGGTCGCGCGTCAGGCGCGCTCAACCTTGCGGACGGTGTCCTTCCCCGTGATGTCTGTGGGTGAATATCGCGCCGATGCTCCCGGCTGGCCTGGGGGCTGTTCTTGCCTCGCGGGCTGTTCTTGCCTCGCGGGCTGTTCTTGCCTGGCGGGCTGTTGATGCAACTACAGACATCGCAGCGCAAAGGGCTCAGGCCGAGGCGGGTTGCGAGGTGAAGCCTCGTCCCACAGGCGTCAGACCCCGATCGGGTGCCAGACGGTCTTCATCTCGAGGTAGGCCGCGATCCACTCGGGGCGTTCGCTGGCCCGGTCGTCAAGCCAATCGAAGCGGGCGTCGGCAACGCCGCGCGGCCGGCGGGCGACGCGCTTGACGCTGTCCGCAGCCGCCAGCTCGGTTTCGGTCCGGAGGCTGTCGGGCACGCCCCACACGTCGATCGCGTCGACATCAGCATGGCCGGCAAGGACGGGGATCAGGTCGCGCTTGAAGCCGGTGATGACGTTGACCACGCCGGCGGGAACGTCGGACGTCGCCAGGACCTCGGTCAGGGTAACGACCGGGAGCGGCCGGCTTTCCGAGGCGAGCACGACCACCGCGTTGCCGCTCACGAGCGGCGGCGCCAGCCTCGACACGAGGCCGAGGAGGGAGGACGTCTCGGGTGCCACGATGCCGACCACCCCGGTCGGCTCCGGGATCGTGAAGTTGAAGTAGTCCGAGGCGACGGGGTTCGACGATCCCAGGATCTGGGCGATCTTGTCCGCCCAGCCGGCGTACCAGACCCAGCGATCAATGGCTCGATCAACGACCGCACGAGCCCGCTCGGCCCGCAGGCCCTCGGCCATCTCGACCTCGGCGACGAACTGGTCGCGGCGGCCCTCCATCAGCTCGGCGACCCGGTAGAGGACCTGGCCGCGGTTCATCGCGGTCCGCTCCGCCCAGCCGGGAAACGCCTTGCGCGCGGCGCGGACGGCGTCGCGGAGGTCCTTCTTCGACCCGCGACTGGCGTTCGCGAGTGGTGTGCCGTCTGCCGCCGAGACGAGGTAGCTACGGCCACTCTCGGTTCGCGGGAACGCACCGCCGATGTACAGCTTGTAGGTCTTGCGGACCTCGATCCTGGCCGACGGCGCGGCGGCGGAGGCCGACGTCAGCGCGTTTGTCGTGCGACGCGGGGCGGGTCGCCGGCTCGGAGCACCCGGCGTTGCGCCGTTCTGCGATGCGCCGTTACGGCGACGGTCGGCCACGTCAGCGGTCCTCGAGCCGGACATAGGCGTAGAGGCCGTGCATGCCGCCCTCCCGGCCGAAGCCCGACTCCTTGTAGCCGCCGAACGGCGAGGTCGGATCGAAGCGGTTGAACGTGTTGGCCCAGACCACCCCGGCCTTCAGCTTGCGGACCATCCACAGGATCCGGCTGCCCTTCTCGGTCCACACACCCGCCGACAGCCCGTACGGCGTGTTGTTGGCCTTCTCGACGGCCTCATCGGGCGTTCGGAACGTCAGCACCGACAGGACCGGCCCAAAGATCTCCTCGTTGGCGATCCGGTGGCTCTGGGACACGTTGGTGAACAGCGTTGGCCGGAAGAAGTAGCCGCGCTCCGGGAGGTCGCAGGCCGGCTGGTACATGTCGGCGCCCTCGTCGACACCAGATTGCACGAGCTCGGTGATCTTCTCGAGCTGGGCCTTCGAGTTGATCGCCCCGACGTCGGTGTTCTTGTCGAGCGGGTCCCCCACCCTGATCGTCGACAGGCGGTCCTTCAGCTTCTCGATGACGGGCCCGGCGATCGATTCCTGGACGAGGAGTCGCGAGCCGGCGCAGCACACCTCGCCCTGATTGAAGTAGATGCCGTTGACGATGCCCTCGACGGCCTGATCGAGGGCCGCATCCTCGAACACGATGTTGGCGGCCTTGCCGCCGAGCTCGAGGGTCAGGCCCTTGTCCGTCCCAGCGACCGCCTTCTGGATCAATTTGCCGACCGCGGTCGAGCCGGTGAACGCGACCTTGTCGACGCCTGGATGGCTCACCAGGTGCATTCCGATGTCGGACGGGCCCGGAACGATGTTGACGACGCCCGCCGGCAGGTCGGCCTGGCGACAGACCTCCGCGAACAGCAGGGCGCTGAGCGGCGTCGTCGAGGCGGGCTTGAGCACCACCGTGTTCCCGGCGGCCAGGGCCGGCGCGATCTTCCATGCCAGCATGAGCAGCGGGAAGTTCCAGGGGATGACCTGGGCCGCGACGCCCAGGGGGCGCGCGACCCGGCCCGGGAATGCGTACTCGAGCTTGTCGGCCCAGCCGGCGTAGTACCAGAAGTGCGCCGCCGCCAGCGGGACGTCGACGTCGCGGCTCTCCTTGATCGGCTTGCCGGAGTCCATGCTCTCGAGGACGGCGAACTCGCGACTCCGCTCCTGCAGCAGCCGGGCGATCCGGAAGAGGTACTTGGCGCGCTCTCGGCCTGGCAGGTTGCCCCAGCGCGTTTTCTGCGCCCGGCGGGCGGCGCGAACGGCGTGATCGATGTCAGTCGGGGTTGCCCTGGCGACCTCGGCGATGGTCTGCTCGGTTGCCGGATCCACACTGGCGAAGACCCGGCCGTCCGAGGACTGGACCTCGCGGCCGTCGATGAAGAGGCCGTAGAGCGGCTTGATCTTGACGACGTCGCGCGATTCCGGGGCCGGCGCGTACTCCCAGGGGATCGCCTGCCCGTCCCCGAGCCCCCAGCCCGCGGGCGACCGCTCGCCCGTCCACGGGCGCAATTTCCTTGAATCCGTGGTCACGCCGGAATGATACGCCGCGATTCGGGATGCTCCGGAGGGGTGCTCAGCCGCTCTCCCCATTGCGCAGGTAGGTCAGCACGGCGAGCACCCGACGATGGTCCTCGGGCGCCAGCTCGAGATCGAGCTTGCCGAAGATGGACTTGATGTGGCTCTCGACCGTCTTGGTTCCAAGGAACAGCGTCGAAGCGATCGCCTGGTTCGAGCGGCCCTCCGCCATCAGCGCAAGGATCTCGCGCTCTCGAGCCGTCAGCGCTTCGACTGGCTCTCGCTTCCGCGAACGAGCAAGCAGCCGCCCAACTTCCTCCCCGTCGACCGCCGTCCCAGCCGAGCCGATTCTCCGCACTGCCGTGGCGGCATCGAGGGTGCTGACCCGGGAGGCCTCCACCTCGGCCAGCTGCGCCCGAAGCTCGCCCGACAGCCGTTCGTGCTCGAGCGCCAGGCGCGCCACCGCTGACGCCGCGTCCATCAGGCTCGGGTCGGCAAGCAGCGCCGGGTCGTGGACCAGGGCACCAACGGGACGCCCATCCTGCTCGAGCAGCGTCACCGCCCGTTCGGAGCCCTCGGCAGGCAGCTCGACGAGCCGCCCTTCGAGGCCGACGTAGCGCCGGCCATCCTCGCTCCAGATCACGAGGCTGAGCGAAGGATCACCGACCGCCCGAACGAGTCACGCCGCGAGCAGGCTGGCCGAAGGCGCGCTCCCGAGGTCCGCGACCAGGTCGGCGACGGCGGAATGGGCCAGCCGCGCCCGCAACAACCCGAGCGAGAACGCGAACGGAACCAGCGCGTAGGCCGCGACGACCACCCATCGGCCAAACCCTCGCCAGTCCTGCGCCGCCGCAGGCAGGATCGTCGATGCATAGCCGAGGACGTCATAGCCGGTGGCGAAGAGGACCGCGGCCACCGTGCCGCCATACAGGAGCGGGCCGAACGATCGTCGCGCCGGCGGCGTCGCGACCGCCGTGCGTCGGACAACTGCGGCCAGGATGAGGATCGCGAGGCCTCCCTGGAGATATGACAGCCACTCGCGGGCGGTCCGCCAGAGCTCGACATCCGTGCTGATGAGCACCAGGTTTCGGGGAAGCCCCTCGACCCCGAGCGAACCGGGGTCGCGCTGGGTCATGGCGACCGCGAGGGGACCCAGGGTCGCAACGAGGTAGACCAGCAGGACGAGGCCGCGCTCGAAACGCGACGAGATGCGCCCCGACGGATAGGCGAACACGAGATGAACGAGCAGCGCCTGGTGGAGCAAGGGCAACACGAGCGCGAGGGTCCACGGAACCGAGTCCGGCGCGTACCGCAGCAGCGGAATCAGCCACGCGAAGCCGATCGCCATCAAGAGCCGACCCACGAGGTTCGCCGGACGCCGCGCCCAGGTGACGAGTCCCAGGGCCGTGAACGCCGCCGCCACGCCCAGCACCGAGGCGGTGTACGGCAACGGGTTCCCGGTTCCGGCGAGCACGCTGCCGACGTAGGCGATCCAGAGCACTCCGAGCGGCCAGAGCGAGAGCCGCAGGAGTCGGGCGGGTGCGGGCTCAACCACCCGGGTTGGCCCTGGAACGATGAGATTCCGGGTTAACCCGGAAGACTCTGAGGAAGCCACGCCCCATCATCCGCCCGTCGCTTGGGAGGAGCAATGATGGCGTTCAGACAGCTGTTCGTTGTTATTTCGGCCGGCGCGCTTGCCGCGACGCTGGCCGGCTGCGGAGCGAGCCAAGGCACCGGGCCGAGCGGTGGCGCGGCGTCAGCTCCACCGATTGCGTCGCCAACGCTGCCTGCCGGGGTGCCCACGGCGTTGACGGACCCGGCCTGCGGCGGGGTTCCCGAAACCGTTGCAGGCAGGTGGCAGAAGACCATCACGCCCGAGGATCTGCCACCGGAGCTGTTCGATGCGGACACCGGCGTCTTCGTCATGACCCTCGGCCCGGGTCGCCACGTGCGGACCGATGTCGATAACGACCATCCCGGGGAGGACGAGGAGTTCTGCTGGACGGCAGATTACGCGGTCTATGTGACCGATCGCGCGGACTGCACTGGAGATTCCATCGGCGCCTACGAATGGATCCTGCGCGACGGCTCGCTCGACTTTACGCTCATCAGGGACGATTGCTTCTGGCGTTCGCATCAGACGATTTTCGAGACCTGGGCACGCGTCCCGGCCTGAGGTTCATCGCGATCGGCCG
>DASQFM010000079.1:0-4516 GCA_035633135.1 Candidatus Eiseniibacteriota bacterium | reverse complement strand
CGGGCGGCGGATTTTCGCGGATCCTCCGGATGAGGCCGGTGAGGTATTCCTCGGGCGGAATCCCGAGGTCCTCGGGGCGACCGTCCTCTTCGTGCTCCTTGTCCCAGTGCTCGTCGATGTCGGCCAGGACCTGGAGAACGGCGGCGCGGGCCTCGGCTGCGTCCAGCTCGCGGATGATCTGCCACCAGGACGCGCGGACACGGGTCGCTCGCTCGGGGTCGGTCCGGCTACCCACGGCGGCAGCGTAGTCCAGGTCGGCGTCGGTGCTGGTGGGTCGCGGGTCCGCGACACTCCCTCGCGCCGGGGCCGGTCTGCCCGGCGGAGCCGTTCGCGTACACTGCCCGGCGCATGACCGACCGATCGACCGACCACCCCGAGGACCAGCCGGTCCCCCACGATCCCGACGAGACCGCCGCCGCTGATTCGGGCGTGGCCGAACAGGAGGCGATGGTGCAGGCGGACGCGGCTGGCGTCGATGGCCAGGCGGAGCCGAACGAGCTCGCTGAGCTGGTCGAGCCGGACGAGCCGGACGACGCCGACGAGGTCGAGGATGACGCGGATCTCGGCGATGCCGAGGCCGGCGGCGAAGAGGCCTCGGACCTCGATGCGGCCGAGCTCGAGGCTGCGGCGAGCGCCGCGGAAGAGGACCCGCGGCTCGATACGCGGGTCGTGGAGGTCGATGCCGGGTCTCCGGCAGCTCCCTCGGGCCCGGCCACGCGCGGGGCACCCAAGGCCACCGCGGCCACCCGGGCCGGCGGGCGGACGGCGATCGTTGTCGACCCCGCGCTTCGAATCCGCGACCGCGCATCTCAGGTCTTCGTGGTCCTGACCGTCGTCGTCTTCGTCGCGATCTTCGCCAACGCGATGCTCTTCGGCGTCGGCGGCGCGGTGACCACGACCCCGGCGCCAACGCCCATCGCGACACCGGCTTCGAGCAGCTCGCCCTCCCCGTCCGCCTCGTAGCGCCGCGACCGGGCCGCCCGTGGCGCGGACCTATCGGGTGACGATCACCGCGCCTCGGGGTTCGACGAGCTTTTCTGGGCGCGGGCGATGAGCGAAAGAACAACGGCCCAGACGGCGGCCAGGGTGGCCCCCACATACGCCGTATCCCTTTGACCCTGGACGATCTGGTAGCCCTGCCAGGCAACGAGCAGGACGCCCCAGATCACGGATGCGAAGAAGATGTCCGTCGGCACGCCGAGGCCGCGCAGCATGGCCAGCAGGCTGCCCCAGGTTGCTCTCTGGTCCGCCTGGCGAGCGGTGAGCAGCGAGTCGGCGAGACCGGTCCAACCAAGCTGCCGGAGGACGATGGTCCCGCCGAAGTAGAGCGACGTCAATGCGAGCACCCAGTTGCCAAGGAGCCGCGGATCGTTGCCCCCCGGGTTCGCGAGCATGGGTTGCAAGGCGAAGTACCCCAGCAGGGCCCCGCTGACGAGCCAGGCGAGCCCGGCCAGCACGGCCATTGCGCTCCTTGCCGGGCCCCGCGGGCGGTGCGCCTCGAGCCAGGCGAGATCGGCTCCCACGTCGACTTCCAGCGCGTTAAGCCTGGCGTCCAAGACGGGTGCGAGTGCCAGGTGGTCCGCTCGTGTCGACCCCTTGGTGTTCATCACGGCCAGGCCTGACCGGAACAGTGCGGCACCGAAGTGATGGCGGTCGTGCTCGGGCAGCTTCGCGATGACCGAACGCGCCCCGGCTTCCGCCTCCTCGATGCGTCGACGACCTTCTTCGGGCGACAGGCGCGTGTGATTGAAGAAATGGTCCGCCAGGCGCTGCTCCTGCAGGAACCGCTTTGCCGCCTGGGCGAGGACGAACGACGACCTCTGGCTCGCGGTCTCCGTTGCGGAACGCTGGAGGAGCTCGATCTCCTCGCGAGACGTCTCGCCATCGGCCCCGGCGATGGGCAGGCCGACGAGGTAGAAGGAGATCGACAGCCAGTCGCGCTCCTGCTCTGAGAGCGCTGTCCACTGGATAGCTGAGATGACCGCCGGGTCCAGGGGCATGACCTTGACACCTCGTTCGAGTTCCTGGTCTGCACCTCCACGGTACTGCGTGGGGCAATCCGTTGAGAACGTCCCCGCGCAGAACGACAGCGGCCAGCAGGCCGCCAGCCGGCTGATAGATCGGCGCGCACCCGATGTGGCACGAGGGATCAGGAGCGGCGTATTGTCGGTCGGTGCCGCGCGCGGTGAGCGATTCCGAGGGTCAATCGAGCCGGGCCCGGGCGGCGATGGTCGTCGAGCAGCTCCAGCGCCGCGGCATCGCCGACCACCGGGTCCTCGAGGTGATGGCCCGCCTGCCCCGCGAAGCCTTCGTGCCGGGCGCCCCGACCTCGATCGCCTACGACGATCGGGCCCTGCCGATCGAGGAAGGGCAGACGATCAGCCAGCCGTACATCGTCGCCCGCATGACCGAGCTCCTGAAAGTCGAGAAGGGCGAACGGATCCTCGAGATCGGGACCGGCTCGGGTTACCAGGCGGCGATCCTCGCGCTGCTCGGGGCGAAGGTCCGGACGTTCGAGCGTCATGCGCCCCTGGCAAAGACCGCTCGCGAGCGCCTCGACCGCCTGGGCATCGAGGGTGTGGAGATCGTCGTCGGCGACGGCAGCGCCGGCGACCCGTCCGGTGCGCCGTGGGACGGCATCATCGTGACCGCCGGCGCCCCCGCCGTGCCGGCGGCCTTCCGCGAGCAACTCGCCATCGGCGCCCGGCTGGTCATCCCGGTCGGCGATCGATGGCAGCAGGACCTGATCGTCGTCGAGCGGCGCGACGAGTCGAACTGGGTCGAGAAGTCGGACGGCGCGGTCATGTTCGTGCCGCTCGTCGGAGAGGGCGGCTGGCCCGAGGATGGTCCGCGAGACCCGCGGGGGGAGCCCGGCCGGCGGCGCTGAGCGCTCGGTATACTCGGCCGACCAATGGCCCACGTCTTCGTCGCCCCGCACCCGGACGACGCCGCCCTGTCATGCGGCGGGCTGATCGCCAGCCTCCGCGAGCTGGGCCAGAACGTGACCATCCTCACGGTCTTCTCGGGCTCCGGCAACGGGTCGATGACGGGCTACCAGCGGGAGGCCCTGGGCTTCGGGACGAAGACCCTGTGGCCGGTGAGCGAGGCGTTCAATCGGGCCGACATCCTGGCCGACGTGCCGGTCTTCGACGACCCGGAACGGCCGCCGCCGTGGGCGGCGACCTCGGACCGGCTCGATGCCACCCAGGAGGACGCCGACCAGTCGGCCAAGCGGTTCTGGCAGCGCTCGTCGTGGTATCGCCGGGCGAGCATCCGCAACAAGGCCCTCGCCGGGCAGGTGCTGGTCGACGACATCCCGACCCAGGGCGCGGTCTACACCGACGAGATCATGGAGGCCGCCGGCGCGGGCGAGGCGATGGCCATGCGCCGCATCGAGGACGAGCGGTTCGCCCACTTCTCCGAGGCCTCGGTGGTCTTTCTCGATCTGCCCGACGCGGTGTTCCGCGGCTACGAGGGCGACGACGAGCTGCTCGGCGTGCCGCGCGAGGACGACTCGACGCCGATCGGGATCCTGCGCCGCGAGATCGCCCGCCTCGAGCCGCAGAAGGTCTACGTGCCCCTCGGCGTCGGCAACCATGTCGATCACCAGCTCTGCCGCGAGGCCGGGATCGCCCTCCTCGGCGACCGGGCGCAGTGGGTCATGCCGGGCCCCGACTGGACCGGCCAGGTGGTCTTCTACGAGGACTTCCCGTACAGCTTGTGGACCGGGTTCGACAACCTGGAGCAACTGCCGGAGGGCTCGCTCGACGGCTTGCCGAACGACGTGCTCCTCACGCCCCACTACGCCGACGTCACCGACCAGATGGAGCGCAAGGTCCGCGGTATCGGCCTGTACGAGAGCCAGCTCGATCGCCTCTTCGGTGGCAAGCAGCAGATGGCGGCGGCGGTCCGCCGCCACGGCTCCCGCCTGGCCGGCCTGGGCGGCATCTCCGGCGCGGCCGAGCGCTACTGGGAGATCTACCGCCCGTAGCTCACAAATCGGCCTGCGTTACCACGTGACATCGCGCTGAACGAGGGGGATAGCGGGATGGCATGACGCAGATGCGGTGATGGCGGAACTTCGTGCGTGGCTCACCGCCCGAGGCTTCATCGTGCTCGCCGACGACTACGACCCCGATTCCTTCGGCAACCAGGTCGTTGCCCGGGGCGGCCCGTCGGCGTAAGGCTGGTCCAGAAGGTCGGAAGCGTACGATTGTGGCTCGATGCCACGGCCCTCCAAACCCGAAGACGCGATGCGCGCCTTCCTCTCGGGCGAGCACCCGGGTCTCGCCCGCTCTCGTCGATTCATGGGTCGGCTGCCACACGGGCCCCACTGCAAGCTCTGCGCCGCGCCCTTCGAGGGTCCCGCGGGGGCGGTGCTGCGACACGTCGGGTTCGCCCGTTTCCCCGGCAACCCGGCCATCTGCGGCTCGTGCATCAAGAGCCTCAACAAGGTGGGCGTCTTCGGCGCCGAGATCCCGGTGAGCCTCCTGTTCGCCGACATCCGCGGCTCCAC
>DASQFM010000078.1:0-5282 GCA_035633135.1 Candidatus Eiseniibacteriota bacterium | reverse complement strand
TCCGCACCGCCCGGGCCAAGGGCCTGGCGTCGAGGGTCGTCATCTTCAAGCACGCGATGCGGAACGCCCTGATCCCGGTCGTGACCCTCTTCGGACTGTCGATCCCGGTGCTCCTGGGCGGCGCGGCGGTCACGGAGACGGTCTTCAGCTGGCCCGGCCTCGGGTTCCTGGGGGTCCAGGCGGTCATCACCCGCGATTACCCGATGGTGCTGGCCTTCGTCATGATCGGCGGCATCCTGGTCGTCGTGGGCAACCTCGTTGCCGACATCCTGTACGCGACGGTCGATCCCCGGATCAAGTACTGAGGCGCGCCCATGGACCACGTCGCAGACATCCAGCTCCCCGTCGGCGCCAGCACCGCCGGTCCGACGAGCGACGCGGACGAGGTCGACCTCACGCCGGTCCGGACGTTCTGGCAGCTCGTCCGGCAGCGATTCCTCCAGCATCGCCTGGCGGTGATCGCGCTCGTCATCATGATCGTCCTCGTCGTGCTGGCGATCGCCGTCCCGATCATCGCCGGCGAGGCCTGGAGGAAGACCAACCTCAAGACGATCTTCCTGCCGCCCTCGCTGGACGCGCCCCTCGGCACCGACGGCCTGGGCCGGAACATCTTCGCCCGCCTCATGCAGGCGCTCCAGACCTCGCTCCTCGTCGGAACCCTGGCCGTCGCGATCATCGTCTTCCTGGGCGCCACGATCGGGGCCATCGCCGGCTATGTCGGCGGCTTCGTCGACAACGCCCTGATGCGGCTCGTCGACATCGTCCTCTCGATCCCCGTCTTCTTCCTGATCATCATGCTCGTCGCGTTCTTCGGGGGCGGCGATATGCGGGTCATCATCCTGGCCATCGGGCTCACCGGCTGGACCCTCGCCGCACGCCTCGTCCGGGCGGAGTTCCTGCATCTGCGGGAGACGGACTACGTCCAGGCGGCGCGAGCCCTCGGCGCGAGCGACCTTCGAATCGTGGTCCGCCATATCCTCCCGTCGGCGATCGCCCCGCTCATCGTGGCGGCGACCCTGGGGATCGCCGACTCCGTCGTCGCCGAGTCGACCCTGTCGTACCTCGGCTTCGGCATCAATCCGCCGAACGCCAGCCTCGGCAACATGCTCAGCGACGCCCAGGAATACCTGTTCCGGGTCCCGATCCT
Source organism: Candidatus Eiseniibacteriota bacterium (assembly GCA_035633135.1). Classification (GTDB taxonomy): domain Bacteria; phylum Chloroflexota; class Limnocylindria; order Limnocylindrales; family CSP1-4; genus UBA5189. Next base: position 4,135 of record DASQFM010000078.1, on the reverse strand, counting down.
GATCGTGTATCCGGCCTTCACCCTGATCCTGCTCGTGCTGGCGGCGAGCTTCATCGGCGACGGGCTTCGTGACGCCTTCGACCCACGCCAGCGGATCGAGAAGTGAGCGCAGCCATCCCCGTCCTGCCCCGACCCGCAGATCGAAACCAGACCGACAACCTCCTCGAGCTCAAGGGCGTCCGGACGCACTTCTTCACCCGGGACGGAACGGTCAAGGCCGTCGACGGGGTCGATTTCGAGATCAGGCACGGTCAGACACTGGGCGTCGTCGGCGAGTCCGGCTGCGGCAAGAGCATCACCGCACTGAGCGTGATGCGGCTCATCGAAAAACCGGGCCGGACCATCGCCGGCGACATCACCCTCGAGGGTCGTGACCTCCTGAAGCTTTCGGCCGAGGAGATGCGCGAGGTCCGCGGGAACACGATCTCGATGATCTTCCAGGAGCCCATGACGTCCCTCAACCCGGTCTACCGCTGCGGCGACCAGGTGGCCGAGGCGGTGGCGCTCCACAAAAAGGTCAGCGATAAGGAGGCGATGTCTCGGGCCATCGACATGTTCCAGCAGGTCGGCATCGCGGACCCCAAGCGGCGCGCCCAGAGCTACCCCCACGAGCTCTCGGGGGGGATGCGCCAGCGCGTCATGATCGCGATGGCCCTCTCGACCAACCCGGAGCTGCTCATCGCCGATGAGCCGACGACCGCCCTCGACGTCACGATCCAGGCGCAGATCCTGGAGCTCATGAAGGCCCTCCGCGAGCAGAACCGGATGGCGATCATGCTCATCACGCATGATCTCGGCGTCGTCGCCGAGATGGCCGACGAGGTCGTGGTCATGTACGCCGGCAAGGTCATGGAGCGGGCCTCGGTTACGACGATCTTCGAGCAGCCCCATCACCCGTATACCCAGGGCCTGCTGGCCTCGATCCCGCGGCTGGGCGAGCACCGCGAGCGCCTCGAGGTCATCAAGGGGACCGTTCCCAACCCGCTCAACCTGCCCGCGGGGTGCCTGTTCAAGCGGCGCTGCCCGTACGCGATGCCCATCTGCAACACTCCCCCACCATTGCGAGCCATCGGGCCGGATCACGTCTCGCGCTGCTGGCTGACGCCGGAGGGAGAGCCGCCGTCGATCGGTCCCGATGCCACGCCCGAGGTCGCCGAGGCGGCCGCCCGCGAGCTGACCGTCGAGGTATCGGCATGACCCAGGCCGTCGTGGCCCCGGCCGCGCCCCGGACGGACTCCGAGGTCCTGGTGTCGGTCCGCGACGTCAAGAAGCACTTCCCGATCCGTGGCGGTTTCCTCGGAGTCCGGAATGTCGGCGCGGTGCGGGCCGTCGACGGGGTCAGCTTCGACGTCCGTCGGGGCGAGACGCTCGGCCTCGTGGGCGAGTCGGGCTGCGGCAAGACGACCCTCGGCAAGGTCATCCTCCAGCTCATCCCGGCCACCGCCGGCGAGGTGGTCTTCAACGGCGAGCCGATCTTCTCCCTGCCGACCTCGGACCAGCGCAAGGCCGGCAAGAAGTCCTTCGTCGCGACCGGCAAGAGGATGAAGGCCATCCGGCGCAACCTCCAGGTCATCTTCCAGGACCCGTATGCGAGCCTGAACCCGCGGATGTCGGTCGGCGAGATCGTCGGCGAAGGCCCGCTCATCCACGGCATGGGCGATTCGAAGAAGCGAGAGGCGCTGGTCCGCGAACTCCTGGGAAAGGTCGGCCTGAACCAGAGCCACATCCATCGCTATCCCCACGAGTTCTCCGGCGGCCAGCGGCAGCGGATCGGCATTGCTCGGGCGCTCGCCCTGAACCCGGATTTCGTTGTCTGCGACGAGCCCGTCTCGGCCCTCGACGTCTCGATCCAGAGCCAGGTGCTGAACCTCCTCGACGATCTCCAGCGCGAGTTCGGGCTCACCTACCTGTTCATCGCCCACAACCTGGCCGTCGTGGAGCACATCAGCGACCGGGTCGGGGTCATGTACCTCGGCAAGATCGTCGAGCTTGCGCCGGTGGCCAGCCTGTACGCTGAGCCGGCCCACCCCTACTCGGTGGCGCTCCTCTCGGCGGTGCCCGAGACGGATCCGCGGAAGCGCAAGAAGCGGATCATCCTCAAGGGCGACGTCCCGTCACCGGCGGCGCCGCCGTCGGGCTGCCGGTTCCACACTCGCTGCTGGCTCCGGGAGCAGCTCGGCAACCCGGAACGGTGCGCGACCGAGGAGCCGCTGCTGCGCGAGGTCCGGCCCGACCAGCAGGCCGCCTGCCACTTCAGCGAGGACATCAACGCCGGATCGATCGCCGCCGCCGGCAAGCAGTCCGATCCGCTGGCGACGGCGATCACGGAACCTGCCATCGATGAGCCGGCCATCGATCAGCCGACCGTCGAGGAGACGGCGGCGAGCTGACCATCGAACCCGGAGGCCCCCTGCCGGCCGGGTCGCGGCCGTCGATCCCGGAGCGTGCGGCGGCTCGCGAACGGATGGAGCGGGCGGGCGATCGCTACGAGAGCCTGCTCAACCACCTGCGGGCCGGACGGCAGCCGGCCCCGGAGGCCAAGCGGCCGCCGCGGATCCAGTGGCATCCGATCGCCGCCCGGCTGGCCGCGATGGCGATCGTCATCGGCCTCGGCTGGCTCCTGTTGCTCGCGGGTCTCGCGGTGTGGCGAGAGTTCCGCATCGAGACCTGGTCGGGCCCGGACCAGTCCGTGGAGTCCGGCCAGCGATTGCCGGGCTGTCCGGCCGACCTCTCCTTCCGCGACGCGCTTTTCCCGGCATGGGTCCGTTTCGAGGGCTCGGTCTTCGCAGGCGCGGCTCGAAACCGCGCGGTGGGGGCCCTGCCAAACGCGGCGTACCCGACGACCGGCTACCGGCTGGGTGACCTCGAGTTGTTCCGGATCCTCAATACACCCCAGGGCCAGGCCGGCGACCAGATCCTGCTCAAATTCGTCAACGTCCAGACCGGCGAGCTGTACGAACGAGTCCCGGCCTGCTCCGAGCCGCGTTGATGTCATGGCCGCTGTGCGGGTTGCTCCCGGCCTGCTCGGAGGCGCGCTGATGCGGCGGCAGCTGTTCGGGGTTCTTGCGTCCGCGGCGCTCGTCCTTGCTGGCTGCAGTCCGGATATGAGTCCGCGGCCGACGTCAACTGGACCAGCCCGGACCTCGACGGCGACGACAACGCCCGAGGCAGTCGACCTGGTCGACACCACCTACAGCCCCGAAGTGGGCGCCACGGGCGGCGGGCTGGTGGTCGGTGACTGGCAGGAGGCGAATGAGTTCAACCCCTACTACCTTCGCCTCGCCACCGAGGCCAATGTCGCGTCGGCCGCCTGGGCATCGCTCGTCACCCTGACCAGCAACCACCGCTATGCCCCCGACCTCGCCACCGAGATCCCGACCACGGCTAACGGCGGCGTCAAGGTGCCCGGCGACGGGACAGATGCGATGACCGTGACCTGGACCCTCAAGGAGGGCCTGAAGTGGTCGGACGGGCTGGACCTCACCTGCGATGACTTCAGGTACGCCTGGGAGTGGGTCCTCGAACCGGACAACGAACGCGTGATCACGGCGGGCTGGAACCTGATCTCGGCGGTCGACTGCCCTTCCCCGACCCAGCTCGTGCTCCACTTCACCGACGTCTTCGAGGGCTACATCAACCTGATGACGGCGCCGCTGCCGCGGCACTACCTCGAGAAGCTCCCGCTCGCGGAGCAGGTCCAGGGCGCCGGCTTCCGGGCGGACGACCTCATGAACCTTCCCGTCTCCGGTGCCTTCAAGTTCGACGCCGTCTTCCCGGCGGCCGAGCTGCGACTTGTTCGGAACGACAACTACAGGGGCTGGAAATCCGCCAAGGCCGCCAATCTCGACACTCTCGTCTTCAAGTGGTATGGCGAGGCGGACGCCCTGATCGCCGCATTCGCCTCGGGCGACGTCGACGTGGCCATGGACCTCGGGCCCGCCCACCTTCCGGAGGTCAATGCCCAGGGTCTGCACGACCAGGTCGTCGCCGTCCCCGCGCTGCTGTACGAGTTCCTGCGGCCCAACTGGGCCGATGGGACGGCCGCGGATGCCACCACCGGCGTCGGCGGTTGCTCGCGCAATGCGCTGGTCACCGACCGCGGCGCGGGCTGTCCCATGGCGGACCCTGCGATGCG
>DASQFM010000077.1:0-5882 GCA_035633135.1 Candidatus Eiseniibacteriota bacterium | reverse complement strand
CCTGTGAGGATGCGTCGGCGGCCTTCGAGGTCGCGGACACTAGGGGCTCGGTCGTCGAGGGTGACTCCTAACGTTCCTGGCCCCCGCCCGTGGGGTGCTCTTGCCCGGGACCTGTCCGCTCGACGACCGCCGGCCCCGGCCCGGGCCGCCTGTGCAGTGGCCTGATCAGAAGCCTGTCCGTCCCGCAGATCAAGTGCGCGACGTGACCCATCACAGGACTGCCCGCCCAGGACGACTCGCCCGGACCGACGCCGACGTTGGTCACCACCGGCGAGGAGGCAACCATGGCGATGCTGGCAGACTCGATCGATCTCGTCATCGGGGTCGACACCCACAAGGAGACCCACACCGCGGCACTCGTCAGCCCGACTGGCGCGGTCCTGGGCACGCTCACCGCCTCGACCGACCGGGCCGGTCTCGGTCGACTGCTCGCCTTCGGGCGGAGCCGGTCGGCCGACCGGCGCCTGTGGGTCCTCGAGGGCACCGGCAGCTTCGGGGCCAGCCTGGCGACGGCCCTCACCGCCGCCGGCGAGCGCGTCGTCGAGATCGACCGACCGCGCCGGGCGGCCCGCCGCCACGGCGCCAAGTCGGATCCGCTCGATGCGGTCCGGGCCGCCCGTGAAGCCCTGGGGCGCGAGCACCTGGGGGAGCCGCGGCGACGCGGAGAGCGGGAGGCGCTGCGCGTGCTCCTCCGGACCCGGGAAGCAGTGGCCGGGGAGCGGCGTCGGGCGCTTAACCAGCTCCACGCCCTCGTCATCAGCGCCCCGGACGAGCTCCGGGCCAAGCTGCGGCGCTTGCGCGGCGGCGCCCTCATCGCGCGCGCTGCCGGCTGGCGTGATGTCCCCGGACGGACCCCCGAGCTGGCGGCCACGGTGCGAGCGATCCGGTCGACCGCGCGTCGGATCAGCCGCGCGACGATCGAGGCGGACGAGCTCGAGGGGGATGTCCGGGCGCTCATCCGGTCGATGGCGCCCGACCTGCTGGCCGAGCCAGGGATCGGACCGCTGTCAGCCGCTTGGTTGGTCGTCGCCTGGTCCCACCCGGGTCGAGTCCGGTCCGAAGCCGCGTTCGCCCAGCTGGCCGGGGTGGCCCCGATCCCGGCCTCGTCCGGCCAGACGATCCGTCACCGGCTGAACCGGAGCGGCGATCGGATCCTCAACCGGACCTTGCACACGATCGTGATCAGCCGGCTCCGCTACGACCCCACCACCCAGGCGTACGCCGCTCGCCGCCGGGCCGAAGGGCGGACCGACCGCGAGATCATCCGCTGCCTCAAACGGTTCGTCGCCCGCGGCCTCTATCGACAAATGGAACGCGTCGCGACCCTTGACAACTAAAGAAGCGTCCCGGGTGGCCGTCTGAGACATCGGGGCAGTCCCGCGCCCCAAGGCCCGCCGGGTAGGCCTATCGGAGGAAGTAGCGGCGGCTCAGCGGGACCTCTGCGACTGGATCCGAGGCCAGCAACCGGCCCGCGAGCGTCACCCGACCGTCAACCGGATCGACCTCGACCGGTGCCGTCGCGCGGTTCGACTGCAGCGATTCCCGCGTCAGGCCCCGACAGCCACCCACCGGCAGGAACGTCCGGCCCGAATCCAGGCGGCGCGCCAGCCTCGCGACATCGGCCGAATCCGAAACGAACGTGACGGCCACCGAGGGCGCGCCATGGGCGAGTCCGGCCCAGTCGGGTGCGTAGCGCGTCGGCTCGGCGCGCTCCACCGTGGCGTTGCCCTCGCCCAGCGGCGCCCAGGCAGTGTGGCCGCCCTTGATGATCACGTGCGGCTTCACCCCGAAGTACGCCGGCTGCCAGAGGACGATGTCGGCCAGCAGGCCCCGCGCGAGCGAGCCGACGTGCGCGGCAATGCCGTGGGTGATCGCCGGCTCGATCGTCACCTTGGCCAGGTAGCGGAGGACCCGGGCGTTGTCGTCGTCCGCGCCGTCGAGCGGCAGACCCGGGTGGCCCTGCCCGGCCTCGGTCGCCCGCCAGGCCTTCATCGCGTGGGCCAGCTGGATGGTGCGCCGGAAGGTCTCCATGATCCGGCCCATCCCCTGTGAGTCGGAGTTGACGATCGCGATCGCCCCGAGCTCGTGGAGCGGCCCTTCGGCCGCCATCGTGGCCAGGTGGAGGCGCTCGAGGATCAGCGCGACGTCGTCGGCGACGGCCCACGACGCGCCGTGATTGAGGACCGTCATCGCGAGGGTCTCATCGGCCGCCGAAACGCCCCACGGGATCGTCGGGGTGGTGGATGAGCAGATGACGTTCGGCTCGCGGACGATCCCGATGAGGTCCGGCACGTGCCCGCCGCCGGAGCCCTCGACGTGGTAGGCGTGGACCGTGCGGCCGGCGATCGCGGCCACGGTGTCCTCGAGCTCGGCGCTCTCGTGGAGCCCGTCGGTGTGGAGGCTCACGGAGACGTCGCGCTCGTCGGCGAACCGGAGGGTGTGGTCGATGAGCTCCGGGTAGGCGCCGTAGTCCTCGTGGATCTTGAACCCGACCGCGCCCGCGTCGAGCAGCGGCTCGAGCGCGGCGTCGTCCATCGACCGGGCATTGACCTGGAGGCCGACGTTGACCGGCCAGCCCTCGAGGCCGCGAAGCGTCCGCTCCATCGCGACGGCAGGCTCCTCGAAGCCGCCGGTGATCAGCGTCGTGACGCCGCCGGACAGCGCCGCCGGCATCAGGTTCGGGCTGATCGTGTGAACGTGGCTGTCGATCCCGCCCGGCGTGGCCAGCAGGCCGTAGCCCGAGATCGGCGCCGTGTGCGGCCCGATCGGCAGGTCGATGCCCTCGCTGATGCCAGGGTTGCCGGCCCGCCCGATGCCCACGATCCGGCCGTCCTTGATGCCGATGTCGGCCTTGATGACGCCGATGGTCGCGTCGATGACGACCACGCCGAGGACGACGGCGTCCAATTCGGACGGGCCGGCGTCGCCGCCCTGCGTCAGCCCGACCCGGAGGTTCTTGGCGTAGCCCCAGATGGGCTCGTCACCCGGCGCCTGGCGGTCCTCCTCGACGCGGATCCAGAGGTCGGTGTCGCCGAGGCGGATCCGATCGCCCACGGAGGGGCCGAACCGCGCCCGCTGGTCGGTCGCGGAAAGGCGGGTCACTCGCGACTCGTCCGTGGACCGTCGCCATCGGGCGCGGCAGCGTCCCCGCCGGCGTCGGCTTGGGTGCCGGATGCTCCCCGGTAGCGGACCAGCGTGACGGTCCTGGACTCGCCGGGTGCCCAACGCTCCGACGCTCCCGCCGGGAGGTCGAGGCGAAAGCCATCGGCGAGCGCCCGATCGAAGCGCATTCGAGGATTCGCCCGATGGAACGGGTAGTGCGAGGAGATCCGGACGGCACGTCGCGAGGTGTTCTCCACGACCAACTCGCGCCGCTCGAGCGTCGCCGTCGGGTCGGGGCCGTCGGCCGCGAACACGATCGCCCCCGGACCGTCGCCGGGCGAGGGCTGACCACCTTCGAGCGGGTCCGAGAGCAGGATCAGCCGCACGCCGTCGTCCAGCAGGACCTCCAGCCGGACTTCCCGGACCAGCTCCCGAACGCCGGGCATGACGTCGGTCGCCAGGACGGCCGTTCGCCCGGCGACCTCGACCTCGCGGTAGCCGGCGCCCGCCCGTGCCGCTTCCAGCATCGCGTCGCAGATCAGCGCGATCGCCTCGGGCGCGTTCAGGAGGAGCCCCGCGACCCGATGCCGGCGCGCGAGCTCGGCCGCGCTGAAGATCAGCAGCCGCTCCTCCTCCCACGATGTCAAACGCACGACCGCATCGTATCGACGGGAACGCCCGGCGATGGCCGGCTCGCGCGCCGGGCAGGACCACCGATCGAGAGGCCAAGGCGCCGATGTCAGTTCGCGCCGGGCTGCGGTAAACTTCTCGACGAACGCCGAACGGGCGTTCGGTCCTGTGGGGATGCGTGGTCTCGACAGGGTCCGGAAACCAGCGAACGCGAGCCGAGGTGCCGTCAGGCCTCGTTAAACCGGCGGCAAAACGAAGTACCTGCCAACAAGCAGTCGACTCTCGCCCTCGCGGCTTAGGCCGTAAGGTGAGCGTGGAAGCAACCTCCGCCTCGCGGGTTGTGGAAGCGTCATGCAGCGGGGCTGCGGACCGGATGAGCGTCGCGTAATCCGGGAACAAGCTCGATCTAGAGACACGCGACTGGACCTCAGGGGAGAGTGCCGATCCCCGCCCCAGAGGTTGACGCAAACGATCGGACACGCTCGTAGTGGTCGCTGCCGAAGGGCTCTGGACGGGGAGTTCGACTCTCCCCCATCTCCACCAATTCATTCCGAACGCTGCGCACCGTGCACACCTTCAGATGCGCGGTTGCGCTCGTCGGCGTCAGTCGGCGGCTGACCTGCCGACCGCCGCCGCGGGGTCGACGATCCCGGGCTCCGGCTCGGCGTGGCTGCGCATCAGCGCCGCGATGGCCCGCGAGGACGGGGATCCCTCCAGGAGCGCGACAACTCCGACCGTGAGGGGCACGGCGAGGAGCGCACCGGCGGGTCCGAGGATCCAGGCCCAGACGATGACCGAGACGAAGACCACCAGCGGGCTAAGGTTGAGCTCCGTGCCAATCATCTTCGGCTGGAGCAGGTAGTCCTGCGCGACGTTGATGGCCGCAAAGCCGACCACGACGACCGCCGCGGCACCGAAGCCACTGTCAAGGAGCGCCAGGATCGCCGGCGGCACGAGGGCGATGATCGTGCCGATGTTGGGGATGAAGCTCGCCGCGAGGACGAGCAGGGCCCAGAGGACCGGCAGGGGCACCCCGACCACGACGAGGAGCAGGAATACGAGGACCGCGGCAAAGAGTCCCAGCTGGGCGCGAACCACGAGGAAGCGCCGCAGGTCGAGCCCGAACCGGCCGACGGCCGCGAGGAGCGCGTGCCGCTCGCCGAGTGCGGCCTCGGCGCGGGCGCGGAGCGACACCGCCCCTGCGAGCGCGTAGATCAGCGTGAAGGCGAGGACGAAGATCGCAGCCGCCGCCCCCGACACGGCCGACGCCGTCGACTGGACGAACGAGGCAAGGGTGCCGGGCGTGAGCATCCCGGGGATCGCCTCTGGGTCGGCGGCGATCCCGAAACCCGCCAGGAACTCGCGAAGGCCGTCGATCACCTCGCGGAGACGGTCCTCGTAGCGCGGGATCAGGACGACGAGCTGGGAGACTGACACGCCAATGACCGCCACGGCGGCGAGCACGACGATCAGGACCAGGCCGATCGCCGCAGCCAGCGCGACGGGATGGCTGATGCCGCGACGCTCGAGACCGCTGACGAGCGGGGACGCGAGGAGCGCGAGGAATAGTCCGAAGACGACCGGGACGATCAGAGACGCCACCTCGCGCAGCGCGAGCGCCACCAGGAGCACGACGAGGAGCGCACCGAGCGGGTAGAGCGGACCAAAGCTCGCCCAAGGCGAGCCCTCGCCCGGGCCTCTCGCCGCGGCCTGCGCCGCTGCGGCCTCCCTCGGTCGTTTGTCGGTCGGCATCCGGCACCTCCCCCGACAGACTAGCGGCCGCCGAGTCTGCTGTTCGCCGGAGTCGGCGACGATGCGGCACTCCCGGCCGCGGCGATCACCACGGATTCGTAGCCGGCGCTTGCTCGCGAATCCCATAGCAGCCACCATGCGGAGCCATGGACGTCTCGCTCCTCGCCTTCCTCGGGATCTCCGCAGTGGTGATCGTCACGCCCGGCCGGGACACCGCCCTGACGATCAGGAACACGCTGCTCGGCGGTCGGGCGGCGGGCGTCGCGACGGCGTTTGGTGTCGCAGGCGGCCAAGCGTTGTGGACGATTGGCGCGAGCCTCGGGCTGACCGCGATCCTGCTGGCGTCCGAGGCCGCGTTCACGACCGTCCGACTCGTCGGTGCGGCCTACCTCATGTTC
>DASQFM010000076.1:0-3223 GCA_035633135.1 Candidatus Eiseniibacteriota bacterium | reverse complement strand
GCGGACACGCGCCGGCGGCTGATCGTCGCGGCAATCCTCACGATCCCGCTGCTTGCCGGCCTGGCGTCGATGACCGTCGCGCCATTTCTGCCGGCGTTCCTCACGAATCCATGGCTCCAGCTTGCCCTCGCGACGCCGGTCCAGCTCTATGCCGGCTGGCCGTTCTACAAGGGCGCCTGGAAGGTTCTCCGCCACCGGGCGACCGACATGAACACCCTCATCGCGATCGGGACCTCAGCTGCCTACCTGTACAGCCTCGCGGCGATCCTGTTTCCGGGCTTCTTCGAGGCCGCGGGCATCGAGACGTCAGCCCAGCTGCCGCTGTATTTCGACACGGCGGCGCTGATCATCACCCTGATCCTGCTCGGCCGGTTCCTCGAGGCCCGAGCGCGGAGCCACACGTCCGACGCGATCAGGAAGCTCATCGGGCTGCAGCCACGGACCGCCCGCGTCATCCGCGCCGGCGTCGAGGCCGACATCGCGATCGAGGACGTCATCCGCGGCGACATCGTCGTCGTCCGACCGGGCGAGAAGATCCCCGTCGACGGCCTCGTCCGGGACGGACGCTCGGCGGTCGACGAGAGCATGGTCACCGGCGAATCGATCCCGGTCACGAAGGACGCAGGCGCCGAGGTCATCGGCGGAACGCTCAACACCAGCGGCAGCTTCCGCTTCGAGGCCACCCGGGTCGGGCGCGACACGGTCCTCGCCCAGATCGTCCGGCTCGTCCAGGAAGCGCAGGGCTCCAAGGCGCCGATCCAGCGCCTGGCGGACGTCGTCACGAGCTACTTCGTACCGGCGGTCCTGGGCATCGCGGCCCTGACGTTCGTGGGCTGGCTCGTGTTCGGGCCGGAGCCGGCCTTCAACCTCGCGTTGCTCAACACCGTTGCCGTGCTCATCATCGCCTGCCCCTGCGCCCTCGGGCTCGCCACGCCGACCTCGATCATGGTCGGCACCGGCAAGGGCGCCGAGAACGGCGTCCTGTTCCGGAACGCCGAGGCCCTCGAACGGCTCCACAAGGTCCGAGCCGTCGTCCTCGACAAGACCGGCACCCTCACCGAGGGGAAGCCGCGGGTCACCGACGTCATCCGCCTGCCGGATGCTCCGCCCGAGGAGGAGGTCGTTCGCCTCGCCGCGGCCGCCGAGCGCGGGTCGGAGCACCCGCTCGGGGAGGCCATCGTCCGGTTCGCCCGCGACGAGCGTTCAGTCACCGTCGCCGATCCGTCGGCCTTCGATGCAGTCCCCGGCCAGGGAGTGGCCGCAACGGTCGATGGGCACGAGATCCTGATCGGCCGGCCGGGTTTCCTCCAGGACCGGGGTGTCGATCCGGCACCGCTCCTGACCGCCGCCAATGAGCTCGCCGCAGCCGGCAAGACGCCGGTCTTCGTGGCGATCGATGGCCGGCCGGCCGCCGTGATCGCCATCGCCGACACCCTGAAGGCGGGGTCGATCCAGGCCGTCGCCGAGCTCCGCCGCCTGGGGCTCGAGGTCGCGATGCTGACCGGCGACAACGAGACCACCGCGCGGGCCATCGCCCGCCAGGCGGGCGTGGATCGCGTCCTCGCGGACGTCCGGCCGGACGAGAAGGCGGCGCAGGTCCGCAGGCTCCAGGCCGACGGCCAGCTCGTCGCGATGGTCGGTGACGGGATCAACGACGCGCCCGCCCTGGCGCAGGCGAACGTCGGGATCGCCATCGGGACGGGCACGGACGTGGCGATCGAGTCGGGCTCGGTGACGCTCATGAGCGGCGACCTGCGGGCGCTGGTGACCGCGATCGCGCTGTCGCGGGCAACGATGCGCAACATCAAGCAGAACCTGTTCTGGGCGTTCGCCTACAACGTGGCGCTCATCCCCCTCGCGGCCGGCGCCCTGTACCCGTTCACGGGCATCCTGCTCGACCCGATCCTCGCGGCGGCAGCGATGGCGCTCTCGAGCGTGACCGTCGTCTCCAACGCCCTCCGCCTGCGGAGCTTTCAGCCGCCCCGGCTCGGCGGCGAGCCACTCCAGCGGGCCGGGGGCCGACCCGCACCCGCCGAGGGTTGACGGGCGGCTGACGCTCGCGGCCGCGACAACGAAGTCGCCTGCTCACGACCAGCATTTCCAGTGGAGGCTCTGATGCCGCGCCGAAGCCTCGTCAGCCTGTCAATCGTCGGTCTCCTCCTCGCCGCCTGCGGCGGCGGATCCGGGGGTGCTGCCTCTTCGGCGCCGCCTGCCACGGGCGGGCCGTCAGGTTCGGCGACCCGCATCGAGGTGAAGCTCACCGATGCGCTCAAGATGGAGCCGGCGACCTTCACCGTCCCGGCCGGCGTGCCGGTCACCTTCGTCGTCACCAACGTCGGCTCCACGGACCACGAGTTCTACCTCGGGGACGAGGCGGCCCAGGCGAAGCACGAAGAGGAGATGAAGGTGGGCGGCATGATGCACGACGACCCCGACGGCATCTCCCTCAAGGGCGGCGAGACGAAGGAGCTCACCCATACCTTCGCCCAGCCCGGCGAGACGCTCGCCGGCTGTCATGTCGCCGGCCACTATGTCGTTGGGATGAAGGCGACCATCACGGTCGCTGGCTAGCACCCTTCCGGGCAGTTGAGGGATACCTCGTGAGCAAACGACAAGCCTCGAGGCCGCCGCCCGCTCGGCAACCACGTCGTCGGATTTGGGTCGCAGGTGCGATCGCGGTCGTAGCGGGCGTCATCGCCATTGCCCTCTACCTCACGTCGTCCGGGTCGAGGAACCAGACTGCCTGGGCGCGGCTTGGCAGCGAGGACGTTCACTCGCTTTCGTTCGTCGGCGATGACCTGGATCACCTCCTGTTCGGTCACCACGGCGGACTCTCCGAGACACGCGACGGCGGCCGGACCTGGCGTCGGCTGCCAACGAGCGCAGACGCCATGGCCATGCGCCCCGCCGTCGATGGGTCGATCGTTATCGCCGGTCATGAGGTCTTCACCGCCAGCCGGGACGGCGGCCAGACCTGGCAGCCGATCGCTGCCGATCTGCCAAGCCTCGATATCCACGGCTTCACGCGAGATCCGGTCGATCCCGATCGCATGTGGGCCTACCTCGCCACGGGCGGCCTGTGGGAGAGCACGGACGCCGGCGCTCACTGGACGCGCGTCCGCGACGACAATGTCCTCTTCCCGCTCGCTGTCCACAGCGACGGGGGGACACGGTTGTTGGGAGTCGACGCGAACGGCCTTGTCGCCAGCACCGATGGCGGTCG
>DASQFM010000075.1:0-1567 GCA_035633135.1 Candidatus Eiseniibacteriota bacterium | reverse complement strand
CACCTCATCTACATCTGGGGCGCCGACCATCACGGCACGGTGGCCCGGGTCCGGAACGCGGCCGAGGCGATGGGCTTCGACCGATCGGCGGTCGAGATGATCCTGACCGGCTGGGTTCGATTCATCCGCGACGGCCAGGAGATCTCGATGTCCAAGCGGGCCGGGACGTTCATCACCCTCGATGAGCTGCTGTCCGAGCTCGGGACCGATGCCGCCCGGTGGTTCTTCGCCAGCCGGGGCGCGAACGTCAACATGGACATCGACATCGAGCTGGCGAAACGCCAGTCGAGCGAGAACCCGGTCTACTACGTCCAGTACGCCCACGCCCGCGTCGCGTCGATCCTTCGGAAGGCCGTCGATACGGGGCTGTCCCCCGCTGCCGGGGTCGAGGGGCTGCTGGCCGGGGAACCGGAGGGCCGGCTGGCCAGGATCGTCGCCCGGTTCCCCGAGGTGGTCGAGGACGCTGCGGCCGCCCAGGAGACGCAGGGCGTGACCACCTATGCCACCGAGCTGGCGACCGCGTTCCACGGCTTCTACCGCGACGCGAAGGTCGTGGACCCGGCGGCTCCGGAGCGTTCGGCGAAGCGGCTCGCGCTCGTCGGGGCGGCCCGGATCACGCTGGCGAATGCGCTGGCGCTGCTTGGGATCTCGGCGCCCGAGGCGATGTGATCTCGCGGCCGCGCCGGGCGGTCGGCCCGCGACGAGGCTAGCCTCCGAGCACCGCGACGATGTCGGCGGCTGACGCACCGATGGCCAGGTGGACCTGGGCGCTCCCGGCGGTCTGGCCCACAAAGCCCGTCAGCTTCAGGCCCGCCAGGGCGGCCTTCGCCGCGGCGGCGAACTCGCTCGCGTCGGCGAGGCTGTCCCATTCGGTGATCAGCGCGATCGCGGTCGCCCCAGCCGGACCGTCGAGGAGCATCAATCGATCGCCGCCCCAGCCGGCGGCCGCGCGGCTGGCGGCCGTGCTCTCGACCCCGCCCTCACCGAGCCAGATCCGGAGCTGCAGCTCGCCGAGGGTGTCGGCACCGCCGTCGGACCAGCCCGGTCCCAGCTTGGATGGGAGATCGGCCGGCACGTTGATGACGATCGGTGGGTCCCGGTCGAGGTACTTCTCGGGATGCAGGATCTGCTCGGTCGAGTCCGGTGGGGCTGAGTAGGCCGCGTCGACACCGTTGAAGCCATCCCTGACCATCAGCGTCGAGGCGAAGATGGGGCCATCCAGGTACGGAAAGAAGGCCGTGTCGCGAAGGATCGCCGGCGCCCGCCGGAGGGCCTCGAGCACAGCCGGGTCTGAGGCATCGGCGAAGATCTGGCCGAGATCTTCGGCCGTGAGGTTCTCCTGCATCCAGCGCGTCTGGACCGTCACGGCGTCGCCCTCGAGCAGCGCCAGGCGAGCAAGCGATCGATCACTCTGGTCCGCGGCGTCGAGGCCGAGCTTCTCGATCCCGAAGTTCTGGTCCTGCAGCTGATGGGTGTACTCGTGGGCGTAGGTGACTCGCTGGGTCGGGCCCACCCCGCCGGCCGCGCTGACCACGAACAGCTCGTCGCGCTCGGGCGAGTAATAGCC
>DASQFM010000074.1:0-7951 GCA_035633135.1 Candidatus Eiseniibacteriota bacterium | reverse complement strand
CGGAGGCCGGCATGGCGGCGCTCGCGGCGTGGGCCGACGTCATCGGCAAGCGCTGCGATGGGCTCTACATCGCCTTTGATCTCGACGCCATCGATGCTGCCGATGGCGTCGCAGTAGCGATGCCGGAGCCGGATGGGATCCCGACCGCGACCGCGATCGAGGCCCTGCGGGTCATTGCGGCGGCCGCCCCCGTCGTCGGCTTCGGTCCGACGGCGACGATGGCCCGCGACGGCCTCGACCTCCGGCATCATGCCGGGATCGTCGCGCAGCTCAGCGAGGCTGCCCTCGCCTGATCCGCGTCTGGCGTCCTGTCCGCCTGAGCCGCGCCTGCGGTCGCCCGTGTGGCGGGCCGCGATCCCATGAGCGACCCGGCCACTCCGGAGCGTGAACACTCACCCGTCGTCACCGCCCATGACCTTCGACCGGACTCGGGGGTGGGGTTTTCGCCGTTTTGGCGACCGCCGGGCGTGAAAGCCACCGGACGACAGTGCTCGTGACGTTCGACCAGGCTCGGGGCTGGGTTCGCGTCATTTGCGGCCCGCGGGGTTGCGCGGACCGGGCGATTTATCCCGCGCCACGTTCACGTGGGGACGAATTCACGCTCCTGTGCCCAATGCTCGCGAGCCCCGGGGTGCCGAAGGTCACCGCTAGTGGAATTCGGCAACGATCGGAGGGAAACCGAATGGGATGACCCCAGCCGACGGCCGATGGCGGCCCAGGATGGGCCCAACCGCCGGCACGAACGTCCAGAGCACACCGGATCGCGGTGTCGCCCATCTACTCGACGTCGTCCTCGCGGCCTGAGCCCAGTCTCATTTCCACCAGGGAAGATCACTAACTCGCGCCGGCCGCGAGCCGCACCAGAGACGGGTCGACGCCGAAGACGTCCCGGATCCGATCGGGAGCGAGGGCGACCGATGGCGGTCCGTCACCGACGATCCTGCCGCCATCGACGACGACGAGGCGGGGGAAGAAATGGGCCGCCAGCCCGAGGTCGTGCAGGACCGCGATGATCGTCGTGCCGTCACGGGTGTTGAGATCGACCAGCAGGTCCATCACCTCGACCTGGTGCCGGAGGTCGAGATGGACCGTGGGCTCATCGAGGACGAGCACCGGCGACGCCTGGGCAACGGCCATGGCGAGCAGGACGAGCTGGCGCTCACCGAGCGAAAGCTCCCGTGCGTCGCGACCCATCAGATGCCCAACGCCGACACGTTCGATCGCTGCGGCGACCGCGGCGCGATCCGCGGGCCGCATCCCCCGAACGGGATGCTCATGCGGCAGCCGGCCCAGGGCGATGACCTCGTCGACCGTGGTGGCGAACGGCAGGACCGCGACCTCGGGGACGACGGCGAGGCGTCGGGCGATGGCCAGTCGGTCCAGGTAAGCCAGCGGTGCCCCGCCCAGCCAGACCGTGCCCACGGCCGGCTCGACCAGCCCCGCCATCGCCCGCAGGAGGGTCGATTTGCCCGCACCGTTCGGGCCGACGAGCGCGACCCGCTCGCCGGCATCGATCTGGAGGTCGACGTCGCGCAGCGCCGGCCGGTCGCGGTAGAGGACGGTCACGCCCTCGAGGCGGATCACAGTTCGTACCCGACGCGCGAGCTTCGCAGGAGCGCCAGGAAGAACGGCGCGCCGATCACGGCGGTGACGACGCCGACCGGGATCTCGCCGAGCAGCCGGGCCGCGAGATCGGCGCCGGCCATCAGGCTCGCGCCGAGGATCGCCGCCAGCGGCAGCACGAGCCGCGCATTCGGGCCGACCATGAGCCGGACCACGTGTGGGGCCACGAGCCCGACGAACCCGATGAGCCCAGATACCGCCACCGCAGCCGCGGTCGCGAGCGACGCCAGGGTCAGCAGGATCGCTCGCTCGCGGCGGACGTCCACGCCCAGATGGGCCGCGGCCTCCTCGCCGAGGAGCAGCCCGTTGAGCGAGCGGGCCCGCAGCCCAATGAGGATCGACGCCCCGAGCACGAGCGGCAGGGCCGTCGCGAATCGCACCCACGAAGCCGCTTCAAACCCGCCGAGCAGGTAGGCGAAGATCTGCCGCAGGCCCGCGCCGGAGGCATACATCGCCATGGCCAGGCCCGCCGCGAGGAGCGAGCCGACCGCGTAGCCGGTCAGGAGCAGGCTCGTCATCTGGCCATGCCCGCCGACCCGCGACAGCTTGTAGACGAGCAGGACGGCGCCCAGCGCGCCGAGGAACGCGAGCGCGTGCAGCAGCCCGAATTCGAGGATCAGGGCACGGACCGGCAGGAGCACCGCAACGGCTGCCCCGAGCGCGGCCCCGGACGCTGTGCCGAGGACGTACGGATCGGCGAGCGGATTGCGGAGGAGGCCCTGGAACGTGGTGCCGGCGACCGCCAGACCGACACCGACCGTCATCGCCGTCAGCACCCGGGGAAGCCGGAGCTCCATGACGATGGTCTCCTCGGCGGTCGACCAGGTCCGCGGGACGTCCAGGCCGAGGAGGCGGTGCGCGAGGATCGCCAGGGTCTCGCCGGGCGGCACCGCGACCGTTCCCGCGACGACGCCCGCGACGAGCGTCACGAGCAGGATGGCCAGGCCCCCCGCCAGCAGGACGACCGGCCGGCGGGCAACGAGGGAGCGAAGGCGGCCAGCCTGCCGGGCTCGAGCGAGGCTGGCCGCACCCACGGTCATCCCTGGGCAGACGGCTGCGGCGATGCTGGCGGCGGCAGCACCAGGTCCGGATGGATCGCGAGGGCGAGGGTCCGCAACCCTTCGACCAGGCGCGGGCCGGGCCGGGTGATCACGATGTCGTCGACGGCCTTGATGTTGCCGCTCTTCACCGCGCTGATCGAGTTCCATCCCGGCCGGGCTTTGACCTGCTCGGGGGTGACCCCATAGGCCGCGTCGCCGAGCAGGATGAGCTGCGGGTCAGCCTGGACCAGCGTCTCGATCGCGATGTCGTAGGCGGTGGCGCTCCCCGTCGTGATGGGGTCGGCGCCGGCGATCTTGAGCATCTCCTCGAGGAGGGAGCCCGTCGCGGCGGTGAAGATCTTCGAGGTGGCGTCGATCTCGTAGAAGACCTTCGGGTGATCGAGGCCCGCGGTGGCCGCGCGGATCGCGTCGAAGTCCGCGGTCATCGTGTCGGCCAATGCCTTCGCCGAGACACCGTCCCCGGTAGCCGAGCCGATGAGCTGGATGTTGTCCAGGACGTCGGCGAGGGTTGCGGGGGCGACCACGAGCACCGGGATGTTGGCGCGCCGGAGCTGCTCGACCGCGGGACCCTGACCGAACGGCGCGCCGCCGGAAACGACGAGATCGGCCTCGGCGGCCACGATCTTCTCCACGTCGACGCCCTGGAACGTCGCGACGACAGGCACGCTCGACGCTTCTGGTGGGAAGTTCGCAAGGTCCTCGACCTTGGCGACGACCCGTGGGCCGGCTCCGATCGCGAACAGGATCTCGGTGGCGGCCGGCGTGAGGGAGACGATCGTCTGCGGTGCCGCCGGGATCTCGACGACCGTCCCTTCGTCATCGGTCAGGCTGACCGGGAACGATGGTGGCGCTGTCGGGGCTGCGGTCGAGTTCGTGGTCGGCAGCACGACGGGCTGGCTGGGCGGTGCGGTCGTAACCACCGCGCCGCCGCCGCAGGCAACGATGACGGCAAGCAGCAGCGGCAGGATCACGCGCCGGCCCGCGAGCGGGGGCGCGGCGGGACGGCGATTGGCGCCCAACGGAGTGCTCGGGGCAGGGAATGACGATGTGAGACGAGCCATTGGAAACCTCCGACCTGGGATCGCGAACGGCGCGCGGTGGCGCCATGGAGGCGAGGTGGGAGGTCGGCTCAGCCGGTCGAGCGCATGTGGTGCCTACCCTTTCCTTCGAAGGTCGAGCATCCACTGCAGGGCCGGCGACCGGACTTCCGTCACCTGATGGCGACGGTCACCGTAGCGGGACTGTGCCGGAATTCCACCGGCTTCGCGACCATGCAGCGTGTCCGCAAACGAACGGACCGCGGGAGCGTAGCACGAGGGCAAGCGGCAGGTGGTTGCCGGGTGATGGAGAGCGTGATCGCCCGGTGATTCGGCGGTGATCGCCCGGTGATTCGGCGCCGATCGCCCGGTGATGGAGCGGTGATCGCCGGGCGACCAACGGACGAGCGACTCCCGGGACACTGGCCGCGCCACCTCCCGCCGGCGTCCACCCGCCGCGGAGGTCCCGATGCGGAAACGTCGCTGGCCGGTCCGGCTCGGAGCATCCCTCGTCGTCGTGGCGGGCTCGCTTGCCGCCTTGCGGCTCCAGGCCGGGGTCGACGCCGGACCGAAGAACGTGGTCCCGGCGCCCGCCGCTTGTTCGGTCTCGCCGGTGGGCGCAGGCGAGGAGGTCACACCCCAGCTCGGCACGTGGTGGAAGACCGTCGATCGCCTCGATCCGACCGGCACACTCGTCGGCCGCCAGGTGTTCGTCGGCCGAAACGGGGCCGCTGCCGCGGTCGCCGACCTCGCCGCCGAGAGCGCCGTGAGCGGTCCGGTCGGTGGGGTCGTGGTCGCCACGAGCGACGATGGCAGCCAGTCCGAGATCCGGCTGCTGTCCGTCCGCGACGCGTGCTCCTGGGTCGCCTACCAGACCGAGTCGGTCGTCCGCAGCGCGATCCTCGACCCGAAGGGCGGAACGTTGTTGCTCCACCTGCTGGACCGGACCACCCGCGCGGATCGCGGGATCTGGAAGCTGTCCGGCGCGGCAGGTCCTGATGCCGACCCCGTGCTCGTTGCGCCGTCCCTCGGCGCGACCGATGCAACCGGCGGGACGGCGGCGGCGATCGCGGCGATCGGGATCGTCTGGAGCACGGAGCTTCGCCTCGATGCCCGCGGCTCGAAACTGGCGGTGCAGTCGTGTGGCGATGGCGGCTGCCTCATCCGGGTCGTGGAGCTGCGCAACGGCTCGGCCGAGCCGCTCGTCGTGGGCGGCCCCGCCCAGGGCGATCTGCTCGGCTTCGCCGGTGACGAGCTCGTCACCTGGAGCCGTTGCCCGGGACTCCCCTGCTCCGTCGTCAGCTGGAATCTCCTCACCGGCGGCGGGCGCATCCTCGTCGACGAGACGCGCTCGGCCGGCCTGACCGGCGACGGTCGACGGCTCGTGGCCGTCGTCGCGAGCGACCCTGGATCGCGCGCCCTCGAAGTTGATCCGGCCACGGGAGCGGGCCGGCCGCTGGCAGGCTTTCCTCCTGGCGTCGGGCCTTTGCCCGGAGGCCGCGCCGCCTCCAGCGGCCTCGAGGTCGCCGCCGACGAGATCGTCATCGGATCGCCCGCCAGAGACCCTCGGGCCTTCCGTCCGGGTGCACCCGCGGAGGTAGTCTCGTGATGCAGCGTCAAATCACCCAGGCTCGCGTCGTCGTGGCTGCCCTCTTCCTCCTCGCCATGGCGGCACCACCGACCGCCGCCCACGGACCCGACCCCCAGCTCGGCACGAGCGGCCGACTGTGGGCCCAGGACCAGAACGTCGCCTACACCTGGGCGAGCGGCGCGATTCCGCCGGCCTGGATGGCGACATCGATCGACACTGGGGCCGCCGATGCCGGGGCCAGTCGCCGGGCCCGCGCCGCCACGTTCAGCAGGGTCGCCGGGGCCGCCAGCAAGGTTGCCTACGGCGGCTCGCATCCGTGCTACAGCTACGCCATCGCTTGCATGGATCGATCCGGCGTCCCGACCAGCTTTGCTCTCTGGTTCCGGCCACACGGAACCTGGCTTGACTGGGGCAAGCTCCGCTGGTGCCAGGCGCCCGACGCGATGGTCGACGGCTGCTACGACGCCGAGAACATCGCCCTCGACGAGCTCGGCCACGTCGAGATCCTGGGGCACCACGTGAACAACAGCACCGCCAGCGATTTCCTCGATGCAGTCGTCCAGGCGTCACCGCGCACGAGACCGAAGACGGGCTGGAACGAGCACGTGTTCGGGCGCTGCGACGTTGCCCGGCTGCAGCTGGAATACCGGCTCCGGAACGCGGCGGACAAGCTGTCGACCTGCCTCCAGCTCACGTCCCTTCTCACCCTCAGCGCGAGCTCGACGTCGATCTCGATCGGCACCTCGGTGCGGTTCGCAGCGAGGCTGTCGGTCGCGCCGCTGGCAGCGGCGCGAAATCTCGCCGGCGATCCCCTGAGCAGCCGGGCGGTGGCGCTCCAGCGGCGGGTCGTCGGCTCGTCAACCTGGATGACCGTCGTGACCATGGCCGCCGGCTCGACCGCTGGGTCCTACACCGCCGCGACTTCGCCGACGGCGACCTACGAGTGGCGCGCCCGGTTCCTGCCGAGCAGCGACGGGGCGCTCGCCTCGGCCTCGACGGCGATCAGGGTCAGCGTCAGCGGCTGTCCCCCGAGCGGCTGCCCGGTACGGGCCCCGGCGGGGACGCTCCGTTAAGCGTTCAGGCGGAGCTCGATGCCTGACTGGGCGCGAAGATGGAGGTCTGGGCGTCGTCGGGCAGCATCACGCCGAACACCTTCTGCAGGGTCAGGAGGTGGACGCAGGCGGCCCAGCTTTCGAAGTAATGGCAGGTGCAGTGCCACTGACCGGCGTCGAGGCTGACGTGATGGGTGTCGTTGTCGCCGCGGAACGTCAACGCGAGGCGGTCGATCGAGATCCGATCAAGCTCGCGGGCGTAGCGGTTCGCCTTCTCGACCTTGCCGATCAGGGAGCTGTGCATCAGGCCAGACCCTCCAGCCCCAGCAGGGGCAGTGGCGGCCGCCGTCCGGTCCTGCACCATCCGACCGGGCGAGACGGTCGCGGCCCTAGCCTACATCCTCGGACGGATGGCGTCGACGGAACTACGGCGCCGACGTGCCCTCGCGGCCGAAGTCGTCGTCGAGGCGGACGACGTCGTCGAGCTCGGGCGTCGAAACCTCGACCAGGGTGACCGTGTCGATGCCGGTGTACCGATGGCGACGGCCGGTTGGGACGTGCGCGCCCTCGCCGGGACCGAGGTCGCGCGTTTCGATCTCGCCCTGGTCGTTCTCGAGCGTGAGCGTGAGCCGGCCGCTCAGCACGTGGATCCACTCATCCTTGCGCTCGTGGTACTGGAACGAGAGACGCTTGCCGGCTTCGATCGTGATGATCTTGCCGACGTAGCGGTCGGTGATCGCCCAGATGAGCTCCTCGCCCCACGGCTTGTCCATCCGCCGCGGCAGCGCCGCTTCAGGCACCCGGGGCAGGGCCGCTCCACGCACCCGCGGCAGCCCCTCTTCGGTCATCCCCGTACGAGCCGCTCGCCGGCGGCAATCAGCGCCTCCTGGGCCTCCGTCGAGGTGGCCTCGGTGTAGATCCGGACGAGTGGCTCTGTCCCCGACGTTCGGATCAGCAGCCAGGAGCCGTCGGCGACGAAGAACTTGAAGCCGTCGCCGGTGGTGAGCGCAACCGTCTCGGTGAGCAGCTGACCGGCGAGCTCGGTCGGCGGCGAGGCCGCCAGGCCCTTGAGGAGCCGGTCCTTCACGCCCGGGTACGCCGGCCGCTCCACGTGGACGTCCACTCGACGATAGTGGGACGGCCCGGCGATCTCGTGGAAGTGCTCGACGATCCGCGAGACTGGCCAGATCCCCCGAGCCTTCTCGCGCAGGAACAGGTCGAGCAGCAGCAGGTCGGCGTAGACGCCGTCGCGTTCGGGCAGGTGCATCCCGAAGCCGAAGCCGCCGGATTCCTCGGCGCCCATCATCGCCCCCGTCTCGATCATCTTCGGGCCGATGTACTTGAAGCCGACCGACGTCTCATGGACCGGAATGCCGTAGATCTCGCCCAGCCGCCTGGCCATCGAGGTGTTGTTGACCGAGATGACCACCGGATCGCGCAGCCCGCGGTGCTCGGCGAGGTAGTACATCAGCAGCCCGGTGACCTCGAGCTGGTGGATGAACGTGCCCCGCTCGTCGGCCGCGCCCGCGCGGTCGGCGTCGCCGTCGAGCAGCAGGCCCATGTCGTGGCCGCCGCTGACGATCGTCC
>DASQFM010000073.1:0-11179 GCA_035633135.1 Candidatus Eiseniibacteriota bacterium | reverse complement strand
ACAAGCATCCCCGGCTCGCCGAGCTCGAGGAATGGGTCCGCGAAGGCCGGATCGACACGATCATCGTCGCCCTCACGGACATGCAGGGGCGGCTGGTGGGCAAGCGCGTGCAGGGCGACGCGTTCCTCAGCGGGGTCATCGACCACGGCGCCCACTTCTGCACCTACCTCCTCGGCACGGACATGGAGATGAACACGCCGGCAGGCTTCCGGCTGATGAACTGGGAGACCGGCTACGGCGACTGGGTCGCCGCCCCGGTCTGGGACACGCTGCGGATCCTGCCGTGGCTCGAGAAGACGGCGATCGTGCTGTCCGACACCATCGACGAGGAGACTCACGAGGAGATCCCGGTCTCGCCGCGGACGATCCTCAAGCGCCAGATCGACCGGGCCACCAAGGCGGGGCTGGCCGTCAAGGCGGGCTCGGAGTTCGAGTACTACGTCCTCAAGGACAGCTGGGACCAGATCGCCGAGAACGGCTATGCGATCCCCAAGCGTTTCGGGAACTACAACGAGGACTACCACCTCCTCCAGGCTACCAAGGCCGAGCCGCTCCACCGGCTGCTGCGCAACCTCATGACCGAGGCCCGGGTCCCGATCGAGTTCAGCAAGGGCGAAGCGGCCGCGGGCCAGCACGAGGTCAACATCCGCTACGACCACGTCCTCGAATCGGCCGACCGGAGCGTGCTGTTCAAGCACGGCGCGAAGGAGATCGCGTACCTCAACGGCTGGGGCATCACCTTCATGGCCAAGCCTGACCACACCTGGACCGGCTCGTCCGGCCATCTCCACATGAGCACCTGGACGGCGGACGGCGAGCGGCCCCTGACAAGCGACGACGATGCCGGGCTGCCCTACGGGATGAGCCGCCAGTTCAGCCAGTTCGTCGCCGGGATGATGGCCCTGTCACGCGAGCTGGCGGTCTTCATCGCCCCGTTCATCAACTCCTACAAGCGCTATGCCTCGCTGTCGTGGGCGCCGGTCAACGTGGTCTGGGGCCGCGACAACCGGACGACGGGCTTCCGGCTCGTTGGGCGCGGGCCGGCGCTGCACGTCGAGAACCGCTTCCCCGGCGGCGACATGAACGCCTACCTGACGTACGCCGCGATGGTCGGTGCCGGGCTGTACGGCATCGAGCACGAGCTGGAGCTGGCGCCCGAGTTCAAAGGCAACGGCTACATCGCCAAGGGCGTGCCGCGCATGCCCCGGGCGCTGTACGAGGCGATCTCGGAGCTTGAGCGGTCGGCCGCGGCGGTCGAGATCTTCGGCCAGGACGTCGTCGACCATTACCTCAACGCGGCCCGGGTCGAGCAGGAGGTCTACGACTCGGTCGTCCATGACTGGGAACGCGAGCGCTATCTCGAGCGGGGTTGAGTGCCGCGTGCGCGCCGCCGAGGTCGGCACGGCCCCCCGGCTGGCACGACGCCCAGGCCGGTACGACGGCTCCACTATCGACCCCACAACGCCGCGGCCGGCATGACGCCTCCGATATCGACCCCACCAGTAAGTGGTCGGCTATCAGCCCTCGGGGCCAAGGCCGGGCCTCACGGACACCCAGATTTCGGCCGCAGGACTACTGACCTGAGATCAGGTTCCCGCGCCTGCCAGCATTTTGGCGACTAACGCTCCTGCCACGCACCCAGGCGAGCGTCATCTGCGGGCTTGCCAATGCTGGGGTCGATATCTTCGGTCACACGTGCCGCGATATGCCGGTAGCCTCAGGGCGTGAGCCTTGGGACTGATCGGCCGTCGCGCACCGCTATTGGCGAGCAACTTGCGGAGCTCGTCATCTGGATGCGGGCCCACCCGATCCGAGCCGTCTTCATGCTGCTGCTTGCCTTCGGGGCCATCGGCACGATCCTCAACCCGCCGATCGAGGCGACCGCCGATCGCCTGTCGATCGGCGACTGCATCTACGCCAGGACGTCAGCGGCAACCGACAGTGGCCCCGGAGCGCGCCCGATCGGCGACGCCGCGATGGTCGAGGCCGTGGTCATGGACGGCCGGGCAGAACGCGCGGCGTGCGGCCTGAGCCACGGCCACGAGGTCTCGCTCGTGGTCCAGCTGCCCGGGCTTGCAAGTCCCCTGCCGGGTGCGAGTGCCGGGACTGTGCCGCCCGACCGCAACGCGGTCCGTGCCGACGTCCAGCGCCAGTGCGACGCCGCGTTTCGGGGCTTCCTCGGCCATGACCTCGCGGGCTCGACGTACGTGACGTTCGCGACGGTCCCGACGGAGGCCCAGTACCTCGCCGGCAGCGACCGCGGCGTCTGCCTCGTGGCTCGCGCCGACGGCCAGTGGATGCTCAGTCTCGCCCGCAACAGCGGCCAATGAACAGGTGAAGGAGGTTTCGATGCGGCTCGAGGACAAGGTCTCGATCATCACCGGCGGGGCCAGCGGAATGGGTCGCGTGGCGGCCCAGATGTTCGCCGCAGAAGGCGCCCGGGTCGTCGTCGCCGACGTGACCGAGGCCGCGGCGCAATCCGTCGTCGACGAGGTGCAGGCCGCGGGTGGGCAGGCGACGGCGGTCGTCGCCGACGTCTCGAAGGAGGACGACGCCCGGCGGATGGTCGACCATGCGATCGCGACCTACGGCCGCCTCGACGTCCTCTACAACAACGCCGGGATCATGCCCCAGGCCGATCACTCCGTGATCGACACGTCGGTCGAGGACTGGGATCGGGTGATGGCGGTCAACGTCCGCGGCGTCTTCCTCGGCTGCAAGTACGCGATCCCGAAGATGGTCGAGCAGGGCTCGGGCTCGGTCATCAACATCTCGAGCTTCGTCGCCCTCGTCGGCTGCTCGAACCCGCAGGACGCCTACACGGCCTCGAAGGGCGCGGTGCTGGCGCTGACGAAGTCGCTCGCGGTCCAGTTCGCACCGCAGGGTGTGCGGACGAATGCGATCTGCCCCGGCCCGGTCGAGACGCCCCTGCTGATGGACTGGCTCGTCAAGGACGAGGACGCCAAGCGGATCCGTCTTGCCCGTAATCCCACGGGCCGATTCGGCAAGCCCGAGGAGATCGTGTACATGGCGATCTACCTCGCGTCGGACGAATCGCGCTGGACCAACGGCGCGGCGATGGTCGTCGACGGCGGGATCACGGTGAACTACTTCTAGCTCGCAGGCGCCTCACCCACCGGGAGCCGGGGCTGCCCGGATCGCACCAGGGACCGCGGCACCCCGCGAACGGCGACCCACGGGGCGACCGGGTCCTACCCGGATGAGCCACGGGATCTGGGCGAGCTCGTCCTCGCGACCCACCCAGGCGTCCGGCGGCCCGTCGATCTGGAGAAACGCCACGCCGAACGGCGTGCGGATCGCGTACGCTGCAAACCGCCAGGCGAACCGGGTATCCGTCCCATCTAGCCGCTCGACCAGCAGGGCGGCGCCCGCTGGCAGGGTCACCTGTCGGATCCTGGGCTGGCCGGCCGCGGGTGATTCGATGCGCCGGAGGAGCCAGCGCTCCATCGACTCCCCCGGACCCGGCTGCGGCTCCGCGGTCCGCGGACCCTCCGCCATGAGCTGGATGCCCTGCGCCCCCGGGTCGACGACCTCGTTCGCGAAGATCGCTGTGGTGGTATCGAATGGGACGAGCCACGGTGGCAAGGCGACGAACAGGTCGGCAGACGGCCGGTCGACCGTCACCCATCCTGCCGGCAGGGGCGGCGTCGTCGGTAGTGCCACAGGTTCAGCACTGCAGCCGGTCGCCGCGAAAACGAGAGCGAGGGCTAGGACGCCGGCGCGGCGCGCGAGATTGTCCATTCGCAGCCCGTCTATCGCCTGCCCGTCCATCGTCGGCCAACATAGCGCGTCGTGCTATAGCGGCATCCGATATATGCGCATGCCGTCGGCGCTCGCAACCAGGCGTGAGACTGCGGCCGATTGACCTGGGCTCGAGGGGTGGGCCGGACTGGCCCGCGGCCAGTCGCGCGTATGATCGGACGAAGACTCCCCCTCGGACCCGGGCGCCGTCCACTCCGCCGGGCCCCATCCACGAGGACTTGACCGATGGCGATCGAACCGACGGCGGCCGCAACGACAACCGGCAACGCTGACGTCACGGCCCTGCGTATGGTCATCGGCGGCGAGACCGTCGATGCCGCCGAGGGCAAGACCTTCGAGGTCGTGAACCCGGCCACCGGCAAGGTCATCGCAACCGCGCCGCTGGGCGGCAAGGAAGATGTCGATCGAGCGGTCAAGGCCGCCCAGGAGGCGTTCGACGCGCCCAAGGGCTGGTCGAGCTTCGCCGCCGGCAAGCGCGGCCGGACGCTGGCCAAGCTCGCCGACCTGATCAAGAAGAACTCCGAGGAGCTGGCCCAGCTCGAGAGTCGCAACACCGGCAAGCCGATCACCAGCGCCCGCGGCGAGATCATCGGGGCGAGCCTGGTCTTCGACTACTACGCCGGCGCCGCAAACAAGATCTTCGGCCAGACGATCCCGGTCTCGAAGCCGGGGATCGACATGACCCTGCGCGAGCCGATCGGCGTCGTGGGCCTGATCGTGCCCTGGAACTTCCCGCTGCTCATGGCCAGCTGGAAGCTCGGACCGGCCCTCGCCGCCGGCAACACCTGCATCCTGAAGCCGGCGAGCCTCTCGCCGATGACGGCCCTCCGCGTCGGCGAGCTCGCCCTCGAGGCCGGCTTCCCGCCCGGCGTCATCAACGTGGTGACCGGGCCCGGGGGCACGGCAGGCGCGGCGATCGCGGCCCATCCGGGCATCGGCAAGGTCGCGTTCACCGGCGAGACGACGACCGGCCAGGAGATCATGCGGCTGGCCTCCAACAACGTGAAGAAGATCAGCCTCGAGCTCGGCGGCAAGAGCCCCAACGTCGTGTACGCCGACGCCGACCTGGAGCGGTTCGCCGCCGAATCGCCGTACTCGGTCTTCGACAACTGCGGCCAGGACTGCTGTGCCCGCAGCCGCATCCTCGTCGAGCGCTCGGCCCACGACAAGGTCGTCGAGCTGTTCGCCGCGGCGACGCGCAAGGTGGTGGTCGGCGATCCCGCCGACGACGCGACCGAGGTCGGCACCCTCGTCAGCTTCAAGCAGCGCGACCGGGTCAAGGACTACATCGAGATCGGGTTGGGCGAGGGCGCGAACCTCGTCGTCGGCGGAGAGGCGCCCGATGATCCGGCGCTCGCCGATGGCGCGTATCTCATGCCGACGGTCTTCGACAACGTCAACAGCGAGATGCGCATCGCCAGGGAGGAGATCTTCGGCCCCGTGGTCTCGATCATCCCGTTCGACACCGAGGCGGAGGCGATCCGCCTCGCCAACGCCACGCCGTACGGCCTGTCGGGCTCCGTCTGGAGCCGCGACATCGGCAAGGCCCTGCGGACCGCCAAGGGCATCCAGGCCGGCGTCCTGTCGGTCAACTCGAACAGCTCCGTCCATACCGAAGCGCCGTTCGGCGGCTACAAGATGTCCGGGATCGGCCGGGAGCTCGGGATGGCGGCGATTGACCTCTACACCGAGACCAAGAACATCTTCATCGACCTCCGATCCTGAGGCGACGACAGAGCACGTTATGGTCCGCGAGATCCGGCCGGTTGAACGGGACGACCTCGACGAGCTGACCGTCGTTGCCCGCACGATTAGCCGCGATGGCCGCCGCGGCCCGGGAGCGGTGAGCCCGGGAGCCGTGGACGCGGCCCCGCGACGGCCCGACGAGTCGGCGACCTTCGAGCCGCGGCGGCTGTCGCGGATGCGCAGCGGTCCCCCGATCGCCCTGGCGGCGTGGCTGGGCGTGCTCGTCCTGTTCGTCGGCGCCGGCTTTCTCGGCCAGCAGCCCGGGGACAGCCGGGGTCTCGCGCCGGCCCCGGCGGCGGTGGCCTCGCCGGTCGTGCCCGTTGCGCTGCCCCGCACGCCCAATCCGATCGATCTCGTCTCGCCGGAGGTCGGTCCGATCACGATCACGACCGCGCGGCTCACGGTGAAGGGCACCGTCCTCGTCCGCGCCTCGCGCGTCGTGGTCTCGCTCGAGGCCCGCGGCAACCGGACGCTCGAAACGTTGACCTTCGACGTCAGCGATCCCGACGGCGGCGTGCGGCCCAAGCAGTCGCCCACCTTCAGCGCCGAGTTCGACATCCCATTCCCGCGTCCGAACGGCACGATGTGGGTCACCGTGACGGCTTACGACTCGCACCTCATCCCGCTTGGCGGGGAACGACGACCGATCCGGATCGGGGAGATCATGGGCTGGCCCGCCGCGCCGGGCGTGGGCTAGGCGGCGGCGGGGGGCCATCCGGCGCTCGCGCACGCTGGCCGGCGGCCTCGGGGTTATCGCCGCCAGGCGCCCGCGTCGCCGGGTCGGAGGTCGGGGCGGCGGCGAGCCAGCCAGTCGGCGAGCGCCCAATATGTGGTCTTGAAGGCGATGCCCGGCCAGGGGATTCTCTCCGGGGCGAAGGCCTCGACCTCGAGCGACTCGCGGCTGGTTCGCACCTCGCCGCCGACCACGCGGGCTTCGAAGACGAGCACGACGACGGCGGCCTCGAGGCGGGTGTAGAGCCCGACGATCTCGCCCGGCTCGACTACCAGGCCGGTCTCCTCGAGGGTCTCCCGGATCGCCGCTTCGTTGACCGTCTCGTCCACCTCGAGGAAGCCGCCCGGCTGCGCCCACGAGCCGCGACCGGGCTCGATCCCGCGCCGGATGAGCACCAGCTCGCCCGCCTCGGTGACCGGCAGGGTCGTCACCACCAGCCGGGGGTTGACGTAGGCCACGTGGCCGCAGCTCGCGCAGGCCAGGCGGTGCCGATCCTCCCCGTCGATCGCCCCGAACTGCAGCTCTGCGCCGCAGCGCGAGCAGTAGTTGAGCGACGCCGCCAGCCAGGCGGGCACGCCCGCCCCCGATTCGAGGTCGGTCGATCGGGCATCGGGGCCGCGCTCGAATCGGAGCTGCTCCGGCTCGTCGGGGAGGCCTTCCGGCTCGGCACGGAGGCCTTCCGGCTCGCGGCTCATGCCCACAGCACGACCGCGGCGGCCACGACGATGGCGATCAGCCCGATGGCAGCGCCCAGGACCCAAGCCAGCCGGAACAGTCCGCGACCCCGATTGATCGGCATCCAGGCCCACGCACTGCGCCAGATCCGCAGCGTGGCGTCGCCGTTGGTGAGCACCAGGATCGGGGCGGCGATCAGCACGCAGAGCTTGACGAGCGGGCTGGACAGCGCGGCACCGGTCTCCAGGGCGGTGATGGCGATCGCGCCGGCGACGAGGGCCACGGCCGAGAGGTTGATGTAGTGGCGCTGGAGCGGCGTCGGCGCCGTCTCCGGGATGCGGTCAATTGGTCGGGTGGTTCCGGCTTGCCGATCCAGGACCGGCATGCCGGGCTCGTGGCGCGGGTCATCCACCTCGGCGCTATGACTCCATCGTGAGGGCCGGCTTCAGGTTCGACGGGTCGTCGAGCACCATCGTCGTCAGGTCCGCCCGATACGCCTCGAGCCTTCCGGCGAGGGCATCGTCCGACAGCGCCAGGATCTCGATCGCCAGCAGGGCGGCGTTCTCGCCATTCCCGATCGCGACCGTGGCGACCGGGATGCCGCGCGGCATCTGGACGATCGAGAGGAGCGAATCCAACCCGCCGAGGTGCTCCGTCGGGATCGGCACCCCGATGACCGGCAAGAGCGTCTTCGCAGCGAGCATGCCCGGCAGGTGCGCCGCCCCGCCGGCCCCGGCGATGATGACCCGGATGCCGCGCTCGGCGGCGGTTTCGGCATAGCGGAACAGGTGGTCGGGGCTCCGATGCGCCGACACCACCCGCAGCTCGCAGGGCACCTCCAGCATTTCGAGCAGGCTCGTCGCCTTTTCGAGGATCGGGAAGTCCGAACGACTGCCGCCCACGACGCCGACGAGCGGCCTGCGGTCAGACACCGTTGCTTCCCCCGGTCCAGTGGAGGTTTCCGGCGGCTCGGTCTGCCCGGGCGAGGGCAGCCTCGGCATCTTCCCCGAGAGCGGTCACGTGGCCCATCTTGCGGCGCTCGAAGACCGTCCGCTTGTCATACAGATGGAGGTGGGCGTCGGCGACGGCGAGCGCTTCCGGCATGCCGGCAAGTACGGCGGCGCGCGGCACGCCCGAGCCAAGCAGGTTCACCGTCGCCGCGGCCGGCACTCGCAGGGCGGTTGGACCGAGCGGCAGGCCGCAGATGGCCCGGACGTGCTGCTCGAACTGGCTGGTGGCAGCCGCCTCGATCGACCAGTGGCCGCTGTTATGCACCCGTGGCGCGAGCTCGTTGACGATGAGCGACCCATCGGGCATCAGGAACAGCTCGACAGTGAGGATGCCAACAAGGCCCATGCCGGTCGCGAGACTCGCGGCCAGCTCCGCGGCGGCGGCCTCGACGGCCTCGGAGACGCCGGCCGGAACGACGGACCGCACGAGGATCCCGCGATCGTGCACGTTCCGCGCGATCGGGAACGCCGAGGTGACGCCGTCGACGGCGCGGCCGACGACGACTGACAGCTCGGCCTCGAACGGCAGCTCGCGTTCGAGCAGCATCGGGCGATCGCCGAAGCCCAGCGTCGGCGGCGGAGCAGCGAGGACTGCGTCGATGTCAGCGTCGCTCTCGAGCCGGACCTGGCCGCGCCCGTCATAGCCGCCGGTGGCTGCTTTCAGGCGAACGGGATAGCCGAGCTCGCCGGCGGCTACCCGGATGTCCTCGGCGGAGCTCACTTCCCGCCACGGGGCCACGACGCCGCCGTTGGCCTCGACGAAGCGCCGCTCGGCCAGGCGGTCCTGGCTCATCTTCAGCGCGTAGACGCCCGGTCGGATCGGCAGATGGCCGTTGTCGAGAGCCGCCACGATCTCGGACGGGACGTGCTCGAGCTCGTACGTCACCACCGCGCAGCCGTCGGCCATCCGCCGAGCGGCCTCGATGTCGTCGTACCGCCCGAGCTCGACCCGGTCGGCGACCGGGGCCGCAGGGCACTCGGGATCGGGATCGAGGATGGCGATCCGGTAGCCGAGCTGTCGTGCGGCGATCGCGACCATCCGGCCGAGCTGCCCGCCGCCGATGATCCCGATGAAGGCCGGCGGCACGATCGCAGGGGCGGAGAATCCGAGCCGGCGGTAGACCCCGAGGATCCAGGCCGTCTTCGAGTGCGTGTACCGGAAGCCGTCGACCGCCCCGCCGTGGGTGATCCCGACCTTCAGGTCGCGGTACTGGCCAAACAGCTCCGGCTCGTCGCGGAGGGCATTGCGGAAGGCGATGTCACGGCCGAAGTCGCCACCGGTCGGCTGGACATGGAAATGGATACGGAACTCGGTGCCCTCGTGCTGGACCGAGCCCACGAGCATCGGCCGGGTCGGTGGCCACGGGTCGGGGCCGGGCTGGGGCTGGAAACCGAGGTCGTAGAGGGTCTCGACGATGCCGGGAATCTCGGCGGGCTCGACCTCGACCGAGAGGTCGATGATCCCCTTGCCGGGCAGGCCGCGTACCGCAGTGCTGCCGATATGCTCGATGACCAGGTCGGGCAGGCGCCGGCGGACCAGCTCAGCGATACGCCCCGCGACCTCGGCGCTCCGGGGGTCCCATTCGTGGACCTCGGCGGTGCGCCGCTCGTAAGGCGAGATCGGGCGCGTACTGGTCGCGGACGGCGATTCGGTCACAGGAGCGAGTGTATGGCCCGAGCCACGATCCGATCCTCGGGTTGCGCCCGCCGCGCTCGCAACCGGGTACGTGCGGATGCCCGATCGAAGAGCCGGCCTGCGGCTGGGCGCCATTGCGGCTGGGCGCCATTGCGGCTGGGTTGGCAGCGCGTCACGATGTGCGCCGAGGAGGGGTGACCCCGATGGACAACGAAAGCCTGAATCGGAAGACCGGGGAGAGTGCCTCAGAGGCGACACCCGCCGCGCCGGCGCCGGCGGCACCGCCCGCCGCTCCAGCTGCAGAGACGTCGCCCCCCGGGGCGGCTCCCGAAACACCGCCCGCTACGCCGGCGCCGCCGGTGCTCTGGGAGGCCCAGCCTCCGTCAGGCGGGATTCCCGTACCGGGCGCGCCTGGAATTCACTTCGCGGGCATGTGGCCCCGGGCGGCTGCCTACCTGATCGACCTCCTCATCCTTGCCGTTCTCAGTGGGGTCATCGCCGGTCTGGTCGCGGCGGTCGCGCCGACAACGGCGGCTCGCCTGGAGCCCGGCGGCACGGGCATCCAGAGCGGCACCCCGATCTCGGCGCTGGTGAGTGTGGCCGTCAGCTTCGTCTACTTCTTCTTCCTGTGGCGGAGCTCCGGTCGGGGCTCGGTCGGCCAGCGCCTGCTCGGCATCCAGGTGGGGAATGCATTCGATGGCGCGATCCTGACGCCTGGCCAAGCGACGATTCGCTGGGCGGCCCTCGGTTACCCGTTGAGCCTGTTGAGCGTGACGCAGGCAGGGGCGGCCGCGGGTGGTCTCCTCAATTTCATGCTGGTCATCGCCCTGTTCCTGACGACGCTCGGCAGCCCAACGCGCCAGGGCTGGCACGACAAGCTGGCAGGCAGTGCTGTCGTGCGCCGCGCCGGAGCATCGAACCGGGGCGTCGTCGTGGTCGTTGCTATCGTTGCCATCCTGCTCCTCGTGGTGCTGGTGGCGCTCGTGGGCCTGACCTTCCTCGGCGCCCAGATGTCGGAAGTCCTGTCGCAAACCGGCGCCGATCCGTACCCATCGCCTTGAGCCCGGATCGCGGGCGCGAGATGCAGCCGACCCGCGCCGAGCGCCCGCTGAGGATGCCGGTGATTCTCGACGTCGACACCGGGATCGACGACAGCCTCGCGCTGCTCTACGCCTGCGCGTCGCCCGAGCTCGAGATCCTCACGGTCACCTGCGTTGGCGGCAACGTCGACGCCCGGCAGGTCGCGACGAACACCCGCGCCGTGCTGGAGCTGGCGGGCCGCGGCGACATCCCCGTCTCGCTGGGCCGAGAACTGCCGCTCCAGAAGGCCATGGAGACGGCGGCAGACACGCACGGGCCGCAGGGCATCGGCCACGCCGTGCTTCCGCCGCCGTCGCGCGCCCTCGAGGCGGATGACGCCGCCGACCGCCTAATCGACCTGGCCCGCGCGCGACCGGGCGAGCTGCTGCTCGTGACCCTCGGGCCGCTCACGAATATCGCGGTCGCACTGGAGCGCGAGCCCCGCCTGCCCCGGCTCCTCCGCGGCTACACGCTCATGGGCGGGGCGTACGGCGTGCCCGGCAACACCTCGCCGAC
>DASQFM010000072.1:0-4801 GCA_035633135.1 Candidatus Eiseniibacteriota bacterium | reverse complement strand
CGCCAGCGCGTTGCCCGGCTCGCACCCGGCCGAGCCAGCCCAACGGTCCCGCGACGCCCGCCGACGGTCTGGCCGGCCCGCTCGGCAAACCTCGTCGCACCTGCGTCAGAGGTGGCGGGCGAGCTCCTGTACCATCGGCTCGATGACGGTCCCTTCGCGATCGGAGGCGGCCTCGCTCCTCCTCTCCCTCGGCCCGCCAGCGTGGCACGTGCGGCACTCGCGCGCCGTCGGGGAGGTCGCGGGCTGGCTGGCGGCCGCGGCGGAGCGGGCGGGACGGCCCATCGATCGAGGCCTGGTCGAGGCGGCCGCGCTCCTCCATGACGTCGACAAGATCCTGCCGAAGGACGACCCGGCACGCAGGCTCGGCCACGGATTCGGATCCGCTGCCTGGCTGGCACGCCGCGGTCACCCGGAGCTCGAGGCGGCCGTGGCTTCGCACTCGGTCACCCGCCTCGCGACCGCCGAGGCGGAGCGCTGGCTCGCAACCGCGACGCCCGAGGAGCGGATCGTGGCCTACGCCGACAAGCGGGCCCGGCAGCGACTCGTGTCGATGGCGGCCCGGTTCGCGCATTGGGCTCGCCGGCGGGATGCGCTGTCGCCGGCGCTCGGCGGAACGGTCTGGCTGCGGGCCCAGCGCCTCGAGGCCGACGTCTGCGCGTTCGCCGGGACGCGCCCCGAGGCGGTTGGGCGCCTTCGCTGGACCGGTCGCGCGCTGGCTGCCGCGCGGGCCACGCGCCCCGGAAATCGATGACCACGCCGGCGCCGCTCGCCTACGTCTGGGGTGATGACGGCTACGGCCTCGACGCCGCGGTCGTCGCATTCCAGGCTGACGAGTTGCGCTTTCCCGCAGGGCGCCCCGATCGCTGGCGGCCAGGCACCGATGCTTCCGATCCGGGCCGCCTGATCGCCGAGCTGACCGAACGGCTCGCGACGGGCTCCATGTTCGGCGCCGGCATCATGGCCGTGGTGTCCGGCGCCGGCTCGCTGCTGCGCCGAGGCCAGGATCGAACGGCCATGCTCGGCCTGCTCAACCTCGTGGCCCCGGGCAACGGCCTGGCGATCGTGGAAGAGGTCGAATCGGGGCGGAAAGAGCCTCCCGGCAAGGCCCTCGCCGACGCGATCGCGGCTGCCGGGGGCGTGGTTCGGCGCTTCGACGCCCCTCGCGAGGGCGGGCTCGCGGCCTGGCTCGAGGTGCGGGCGAGGGAGCGCGGGATCGCCCTCGGACCGGGCGCGGCGCGCGAGCTCGCAACCCGCGTCGGGGGCTTCGTCCGGGAAGGCGATGTCGATCGACGGCAGCAAGGCCGTATTGCCGTGATGGAGCTGGAGAAGCTGGGCCTGCGCCATCGCGAGGCCTCGCCGGTGACCGCCGATGATGTTCGCGAGCTCGTCGCCGAGGCAATCCCGGGCACGATCTGGGGGTTCATCGACGCGATGGCGATGCGCCAGCGGCGGCGCAGCCTCGAGCTCATGGAGCCGCTGCTGCAGTCGACGCCGGAGCCGGTCCTCCTGGCGGCGCTCCATCGGCGCCTGCGCGACCTCATCGAGGTCGCCGACCGGCTGGGCGCCGGCGAGAGTCCGGGCTCGCTGGTTCGGTCGATGCGCCTGGCGCCATTCCGTGCCGAGACGCTCGCCCGGCAAGCCCGCCTGTGGTCGGCCGATGAGCTCGACGCCGCGCTCGAGGGCCTGCTGGACCTGGACGCGATGGTGAAGGGCGTTGGCGGTCGGGGGTCCGATGGGGGTCGCGAAAGGCTGGCCTTCGACCTCTGGATCACCGACGCGGCGGCCCCGGCCTGACGCTCCGGCGTCAGGACGATGGCGGCGACGTCAGTACGACGAGGCGCGCTCCTGGAGCACCAGGTCGCTCTCGATCGCGAAGGTGCAGCGCCCGTCGGGCAGGTCGAGGAGCTCAATCAGATCGGGATCGATGTACAGCTGGTGGCACTCGTCGCAGAGCCCGCCGGGGATGGCGAAGCACAGCCGCTCGGTCTGGTCGGGCATGCGGAACGTCGCATCGAACCGGCTGCTGATGAGCCGACGACCGCAGGCTGGGCAGCGATCTCGAGCGGATGCCATTGGATGCTGGACCCTTGCCGCGGGACGACGACGTGCCGCCCTTCCGACGTGGATGCTCGCCCCACACCCCGCGCCCGGGTATGACCCGACGGTACCGAACGGCCCCGTACCGACGGCCGCACGAGCAGAACGGGGTGCCTCGGTGCCCCGCCCGGCGCTACTGCAGGCGAAGGATGGTCTTCGCCTCGGCCCAGTGGCGTTCCAGCTGGTAGAAGTCGCGCTCCGGCGGGGTGAAGACGTGGACGATCACCGAGCTGAAGTCGACGAGGATCCAGTGCGATGCTGCGGTGCCTTCACGGCCGAACGGCCGGATCCGCTCATCCCGCATCCCCGAGATGACGCCGGCGGCGATCGCCTCGAGCTGGCGCTCCGATCCGCCCGAGCAGATCACGAAGTAGTCGGCCACGGTCGTCAGGGGGCTGAGGTCGAGCAGCACGATGTCGGCCGCCTTCTTGTCCTCGGCGAGCTCCACGATTCGCCGGGCGATATCCAGCGACGAGCGTTCCTCGCCGGCCGGCGCCGATCCAGCCCGCACCGGCAGACCGTCGGCGCGCCTCGGCTTCGCTTGGCGGGTCGCCGCAGCAGCCGCCTCGCTCGCCGGTTCGGATGGGGAGTCGGCGGTGGCCTCGTCCGTCGGCTCGCCGGCGGGCTCGGTTTCGAGTTCGCCATCGGGCTTGCGGCGCGCAGCATCGGTCACGGCGTGGAGGTCCTCCCCTGGGATTCGGAGCTGTTCGGCGGGCGATACAGGTGGTGCTCCGCGACATAGCGATCGACGGCCGGCGGCACGAGGCCGCGGATCGAGCGGCCTTCGGCGACCAGCTTGCGGATCGAAGTTGACGAGATGTCCAGTCGCGGTCCTTCGAGGAAGTCGACGCGGCCCTGCGCGCCAGGTGCCTGTGCTGCCAGCCAGCTTCGGTCAGGAGCAGGGTACCCCGGCCGCTGGACCACGGCCATTCGACAGGTGGCGAGGAGGCGCTCCGGCTCATGCCAGCCGGGGAGGTCGCGGAAGGTCTCATCGGACAGGATCAGCGTCAGGTCCGGGGTCCGACCCGCGGCGCGCTCGCGCTCCTCGAGCGCAGCGACGGTGTCGGCCGTGTAGGACGGACCCGGCCG
Organism: Candidatus Eiseniibacteriota bacterium; assembly: GCA_035633135.1. Classification (GTDB taxonomy): domain Bacteria; phylum Chloroflexota; class Limnocylindria; order Limnocylindrales; family CSP1-4; genus UBA5189. The sequence continues at coordinate 1,615 of DASQFM010000072.1, read as the reverse complement.
GTCGACCTCGAGCGTGCTCAGCTCGAATCCGGGCCGATCGGCGATGGCGAGCCGGACCATCGCCACACGGTCGTGCGCCGGGCTGACCGAGTCGAGCGGCTTGTGTGGGGGGCTGCCCGCCGGGATGAACAGGATCCGCTCGAGGCCGAGCGCGGCCTGGGTGTGCGCGGCGATGGCGAGGTGGCCGAGGTGGATGGGGTCGAACGTGCCGCCCATGATCCCGATCGAGCCGGGCCGCGGCGCCAGCATGGCCGGACCGTCGTTCAGCGCACGGCGCGCCAGAGCTCGGCCTCCCATTCCAGCTCGATCGGGCCGATTCGGACCACGTCACCGGGTGCCACTCCCGCTCGCCGGAGCTCGGCGTCGATCCCCGTTCGTTGCAGCACGCGCTGGAACCGTTCGGCCGATTCGTCGATCTCGAAGTTGGTCTGGGCGGCGAGCCGTTCGATGCGCCGACCTTTGAGGCGGAAGGCTCCGTCACCGTCGAGCTCCACGGTGAAGGCCTCCGGCGGGCCCTCGATCCTGTGGACCACGACCCCGGTCGGCCCCGGCAGGGCAGACAGGTCGTCCGCGGCGGGCAACAGGCCGACTATGGCCGTGCGAAGGTCGTCGATGTCCGCTCCGGTTGCGGCGGCGATGGCAACGACCGGCAGGCCTTCCCGTTCCCGAGCTCGCTTGAAGTCCGGCCATGCTGCGGCGGCGGCGGACAGGTCGATCTTGTTGAACGCCACGACGATCGGCTTCTGCAGCAGCGCCGGGTCGTGGGCGGCGAGCTCGTCACGGATCACGCCGTAGTCCCAGGCAACGTCGCGCGCCGCGCCGTCGACGACGTGGATGAGCACCCGGGTCCGCTCGATGTGGCGGAGAAAGGCGTGCCCCAGGCCGGCTCCCTCGCTGGCGCCCTCGATGAGGCCCGGCACGTCGGCGATCGTCGGCCGGCGTTCGTCGTCGTCGCCGAGGTCCATGACCCCGAGGTTCGGCTCGAGCGTGGTGAACGGATAATCGGCGATCTTCGGGGTCGCCGCAGTCAGGGCCGCGAGGAGCGTCGACTTGCCCGCGTTCGGCAGGCCCACGAGCCCGATGTCGGCGATGAGCCGGAGCTCGAGTCGAAGCCAGCGCTCCTCGCCCGGCTCCCCGTTCTGGGCATGCATCGGAGCCTGATGCGTCGACGTCTTGAAATGGGTGTTGCCGAGACCGCCCCGACCGCCGCGCGCGACCAGCGCCGACTGGCCGGTGGCCAGGAGGTCGGCCAGCAGCTCACCCGTGGCGTCATCGAACACCGCTGTGCCCGGCGGCACATCGAGGACCAGGTCATGACCGGCCTTGCCATGGCGGCGCGCGCGCTCACCGCGGCCGCCGGGCGTCGCCTTGAAATGATGGCGATAACGGAAGTCGCGAAGGGTGGTCTGACCGGCGTCGACCTGCAGCTGGACGGATCCACCACGGCCGCCGTCGCCGCCGTCGGGCCCGCCGCGCGGAACATGGGCTTCGTGCCGGAAGGTCGCTGCGCCGTTGCCGCCATCCCCGGCGCGAACCCAGACCTTCACCTGGTCAAGAAACATTCCAACCATCTTCCCACGGCGGGCTGCGGGGTCAGCGACCGCGACCCGGTCGG
>DASQFM010000071.1:0-5011 GCA_035633135.1 Candidatus Eiseniibacteriota bacterium | reverse complement strand
GGACGACCTGGCCCGCCAGCTGGCGGCCGCGACGGTCGTCGACCCCGATCGGCCGGTTCGCATCGACCGCTATCTCGAAGGCGTGGAGGTCGATGTCGACGCTGTCTCGGATGGCGAGTCGGTCCTCATTCCCGGGCTGCTCGAGCACGTCGAACGCGCCGGCGTGCACTCCGGCGATTCGGTGGGCGTCTTCCCGCCCCAGAACGTCAGCGATGGCGACCAGGGGCTCATCGTGGCGACGATGGAGCGGATCGTCCGTGCGCTCGGCGTGCGGGGCCTCGTCAATGCCCAGTTCATCGTTCGCGACGATGGCGTCTACCTGATCGAGGTCAACCCCCGCGCCTCGCGCACGGTCCCCTTCATCTCGAAGGTGACCGGCGTGCCGATGGTCGAGCTGGCGGTCCGGATCGCCCTCGGGGCCCGGCTCGATGAGCTGGGCTGGTCCGGCGGGCTCCTGCCGCCCCCCCCGTTCGTTGCCGTCAAGGCGCCGGCGTTCTCGACGGCCAAGCTTCGAGGGGTCGACCCGTTCCTGGGCCCGTTCATGCAGTCAACCGGCGAGGTCATCGGGATCCATACGGACCCGCGCGTGGCGATGGCCAAGGCGCTCCGTGGTGCAGCGCTCGTCCCGCCGGTGGTCGAGGTTGGGCAGGGGAGTGCCGCCCCGCTCGCCCTCGTGTCCATCGCCGACCGCGACAAGGGGCTGCTGCCGCGGCTCGCGGCCGGGCTCCGGGCTGCCGGCTATGCCCTGGCCGCGACGGACGGGACGCGCGCCGCGCTCGCGGCCGCGGGGTTCGAGGCCGAGCCGGTGGCCAAGCTCGGCGTTGCCGGCTCCCCGGACATCCTCGACTTGATCGCCTCGGGCCGGGTCCGGCTCGTCGTCAACACGCCGACGCCGAGATCGGGGGCCGTCCGCGACGCGGCTGAGATCCGCCACGCCGCGGTCGCCGAAGGAATCCTGTGTTTGACCGCGATCGAGACGGCGGTGGCCGCCGCCGAGGCGCTGGACCCGGCGATCGCCGGCCGGCTGGCGGACGTGCGTCCGCTCCAGGAGTGGGTGCCGCCCCGCGATCGGGCAACAACGACAGAGCCAGTGACGGAGATCCCGATCGGAGCCGGATCGGCTGCCGGGTGAGTCGTCGAGCCTCCTGCGCTACCCTGTGGCACCCCACCCGCCTCGGAGTGTCCAGCCGCCCGTGCCCGTCCCGACCATCAAGTTCACCGATGAGCGCCTGCCGAACGGCCTGCGCCTGATCATCGCCGAGGACCGGCTCGCGCCCGTGGTGGCAGTCAACATCTGGTACGGCGTCGGTTCCAAGCACGAGCAGCCCGGCAAGACCGGCTTCGCGCACCTGTTCGAGCACGTGATGTTCCAGGGTTCGGCCCACGTCACCAAGGCCGAGCACATCGCCCTGATCCAGTCGGTCGGGGGGACGATGAACGGGACGACCTGGCTGGACCGGACGAACTATTTCGAGACCGTTCCCTCCCACCAGCTCGAGCTCGCCCTGTGGCTCGAGGCGGATCGCATGGGCACCCTCCTCGTCGCCCTGTCCCAGGAGAACCTCGACAACCAGCGCGAGGTCGTCAAGAACGAGAAGCGCTGGTCCTACGACAACCGGCCCTACGGATCGTGGAACGAGAAGCTGCTGGCGGCGCTGTTCCCGCCCGACCATCCGTACCACCATCCGACGATCGGCTCGATGGAGGACCTCGACGCCGCGTCGATCGAGGACGTCAGCGCCTTCTTCCGGACCCACTACGCCCCCAACAACGCGGTCCTCACGATCGTCGGCGACGTCGACCCCGAGCAGGCCCGGGCCTGGGTGATCCGCTACTTCAGCGGGATTCCCGCGAACCCCGAGCTGCCGGTCGCGTTGGGTGACCTGTCGCTGCCGCCGACGCTGGGCGGCGAGATCCGCGAGGTCGTTCCGGATCGCATCCCGCTGCCGCGGATCTACTGGGGCTTCAGGGCCCCGGTCTTCGGCGATCCGCGCCTGGAGGCGCTCGATCTCGCCGGCCAGATTCTCGCCGGCGGCAAGGGCAGCCGGCTGCATCGACGACTGGTGCGCGAGGAGCGGCTGGCCCAGGACGTGGCGGTCTTCTCGATGGGCTTCGTCTCCGGCGCGTCGGTCACGGCCGGCTGGGCGACCGCCCGGCCGGGCACGGACCTCGCGCGGCTCGAGGCGGTCTTCTGGGAGGAGCTCGAGCGCATGGCTCGCGAGCCCGTCTCCGCTGACGAGCTCGAGCGCGCCAAGGCACTGACCGAGGCGGACGAGCTCGGAGCCCTCCAGCGGGTCGACGATCGGGCCGATCGGCTGTCGATGTTCGCGACCCTGTTCGACGATCCGGGCCTCATCAACCGGATGCTCGATCGCTACCTCGCCATCACCGCCGAGGACATCCGGGCGGTCTCCGAGATGGTCTTCCGGGCCGACAATCGGGTCGTGCTGACGTATTTGCCGGCCGAGGCCGCCAGCGTCGCCGAGGAGGCCGCATGAGCGCGTGCCGCCTGCGCCGGGAGAATCGCGCATGACTGCCACCGTCGTCGCCGAGCGGCCAACCCCGGGATCGCCGCGGCCCTATCACTTCCCGCAGTTTCAGCGACAGCGGCTCGACAACGGCCTGAACGTCATCACCGTCAACCTGCCGGGTCGTGAGCTCATCGCGGCCTCGCTCATCCAGCCGATCGGGGCCGCGGACGAGCGCGCCGAGGAGGGCGGGCTGACGGTCCTGATGGCCCGCGCCCTTGCCGAGGGGACCGAGCGCCACGACGCGATCGGACTCGTCGAGGCCGCCGAGCGGCTCGGCGCGTCGATCCACGCCGAGGCCGGCTGGGATGCCTGGACGGTGAGCCTCGAGGTCCCGGTCGCGCGGTTCGGGGCGGCTCTCGACCTCGCCGCCGAGGTCGCCGCTGCGCCGACGTTCCCCGCCCAGGAGGTCGAGCGCCTGCGCGATGAGCGCCTCAACGACATCCTGCAGGCCCGGGCCGATCCGCGGCGCCGGGCCGAGGAGGGCTTCGTCGAGACCATCTACGCCCCGGGCTCGCCGTATCGGCGGCCATCCGGCGGCCTCCCCGAGACGGTCGAGCGCCTTGACGCCACGGCTGCACAACGGATGCATGCCCGGCGGTTTGATCCGGCCCGGATGACGCTGATCGTCGGCGGCGATCTCCAGGACCTCGACGTGATGGACCTCGTTTCGCGGCAGGTCGGTGGCTGGCGCGCCGCGCCGGAGGCCGAGGGGCCCGCGCCGTTCGACGCCGAACCGGCGAGGCCGGATCGACTGGTCCGGATCCTGCACCGGCCCGGGTCCGTCCAGACGGAGATCCGGATCGGGCATGTCGGGCAACCGCGCCGAATCCCGGATTTCCACGCGCTGTCGGTGATGAGCGCCATCCTCGGCGGACTCTTCGACTCGCGCCTGAACCGCAAGCTGCGGGAGGAGAAGGGCTACACGTACGGCGCCAGCGCCGGTTTCGACCTGCGGCGAGGTGCCGGTCCATTTGCCGCCCGGGCGGCGGTGAACACCGACGTGACGGTGCCCGCGATCCTTGACATCCTGACCGAGCTGGATCGGATCCGGGACGAGCCTGTGGGCGAGGACGAGCTGCGAGCCGCTCGCGACTTCCTCGTCGGCGTCTTCCCCCTGCGGTTCGAGACACCGGGTGCGGTCGTCGGGGCGTTGAGCTCGCTGGTGGCCCACGACCTGCCGGACGACGAGCTGGCTCACTATCGCCCGGCGATCGAGGCGGTCACCGTTGCGGACCTCACGACGGCGGCGCGAGCCCACGTGCAGCCGGCCGCTTTGGCAATCGTGCTGGTCGGCGACGCGGATGCGTTCCTGCCGGCCCTCGAAGCTGCCGCCATCGGGCCGATCGTGGTCGATCGCGAGGCCGTTCCTGCCGTGCCAACCGTACCGGAGGACGCGGCTGGCGTCGCGCCCGACGGACCTGCCTGAAGTCACGCAGAGCGCGCGATCGCCCGGGTGACCCGGGTCCCGCTACCGGATCAGGCCGTAGACGGGGAAGTCGGTGAAGCCCTCGACGTTGTAGAGGAAGTTGAACGTGCAGCTGCCGGAGATGAAGAGGTCCCAGCTGATGAACTGCAACGTGAGGTCCAGCGGCTCGCCGCCCGCGCCGCCGCAGTTGCCGCCGAGGTTGACCCTCGCCGAGGGGGCGTAGACGGTGCCCTGCAGGAAAGCCGTTCCGCCGCCCCGAAGGTTCAGCTCGGGCTGGCGGTAGTTCTGGTCGGGTACGGGATTGACGTCCTGCCAGAACATCAGGTTCTTGTACGCGGTCTGTCTCGTGCTCATGGGGTCAATCGACGGCACGTAGGCGCGGAGCTTGACGCCAGCGCCGCCGCCGAGGTCGAGGGGACCCATCGCCGAGAAGGCGCCGCCGGTTCCGGATGTGTTGTAGATGAGGACGCCGCACTCGTTGGCCTTGCAGAGGGCGGTGTCCCAGCTTGCCTGATCCAGCGCATTGCAGTTCGTGATGTTGGTGTCGCCGCTGAGCGAGTAGATCGCACCCTGGGCGCCCAGGGTGATCCCGCCGCCGGCAATCACGTACATCCCCGGCCGCAACCAGGCTGAGCCCTGGGCCTTGATGTCGATCCCGCCCGGGTAGGTTCCCGGCTCCAGGATCGCGCATTCTGGATTCAGGCCGTTGCCGATCGTCGTCCGGGGGTTGCCGGCCGTGGTCGAGGTGGCCAGTGTCGGCATGACCGGCAAGTCGTTCAGTGGGTCCTCGATCGGTTGCGCGTTCGTGATCGGCGCCGGGGTGATCTGGAGCGGGCCCGGGCTCCACGTCCCGACCATCTGGATCACGGCCGGGCTGACGAGGGAGATCGAGACCGAGCTCCCGCCGCCGTTGATGCCGATCGCGCCAGGCGGATTCGAACTGGCCGTGCACGCTGAGTTTGTATGGACCGAGCCCTCGAAGATCACCGCCATGTTGCCCTGGAAGCCGATCGACGGACAGCCCTGGTAGCCGTTCGGCCAGCCATTCGTGTGC
>DASQFM010000070.1:0-4263 GCA_035633135.1 Candidatus Eiseniibacteriota bacterium | reverse complement strand
ATCGTATGCCTTCGCGCCTCCCGGCCTACCTACCGCAGGCCCTGCAGCCAGCTGTCGCGGCCGAGGCTTCGAACGGCGACCAGGACGGCGAACGCGGCCACCCCCAGGATCGCGCCGGCTGCCACGGAGGCCGCGAGGTCGCCCGACTGGAACTGCCCGTAGACCAGCAGCGGCAGCGTGCGCGTCACGCCCGCGACGTTGCCGGCGAACAGGATCGTCGCGCCAAACTCGCCGACGGCCCGCGACCAGCTCATGACCATCCCGGCCACGAGCGACGCCGCGGCGAGCGGCACGGTGACCTGGGTCAACACCTGCCACTCCGACGCACCGGTGACGCGGGCGACCTCCTCGAGCTCTCGATCGACCTCGGCGAAACCCGCCCGGGCCGCGCGGATGAAGAACGGCGCAGCCACGAACGTCTGAGCCACCACTACCGCGAGGGTGGTGAACGGGATCGACAGGCCGAACCCAGCCAGGAGCGGGCCGGCCGGGCCCTGGCGCCCAAGGAGGAGGAGCAGGGCGAGCCCGGCCACCGACGGCGGCAGCACGATCGGCAGGTCGACGATCGCCTCGATCAGCGCAGCGCCTCGAGGGCGCCGCCTTGCGAGCAGCCACGCCAGCGGCGTCCCGAAGGCAACGGTCAACACCAGACTCGCAGCGGACGTCGCGAAGCTCAGGACGAGCGCGTCAACGACCGCCAGGCTGCCGATCGAGGTGGCCAGCGATCCTTCCAGCACGGCCCGCGCGACCAGCGTCAGCACGGGCAGGCCGAGCAGCGCGAGCATCACCAGCGAGGCCAGTCCGACGGCGGCCGCCGGAATCGCGCCGGTTCTGGGTGCGCGCCCGGTCACTGGCTGGGTCGTGGCAGGCGGAGGCCCGAGTCCGTCAGCAGGGCGGAGCCGTCCGGCCCCGTGAGCCATGCCAGGAAGGCGCGGGCGCCATCGCGCTGACTGGATTTGGCGATGACGGCCGCCGCATAGACCGCCTCGACGTTCTCGTCGTCGGGGATGGCGATTGTTTCGAGGTCCCTCGCCCCGAAGGACACCACCTCGTAGACGATCGCGGCGTCCGCCTCGCCGAGCCGAACCCGACTTGCGACGGCCTGGACGTCCTCCTCCTCGCTGATGACGTTCGACGCGATCCGTGCGACGAGGTCGGGCGGATTACCCCCGCGGCCAGCCTGAGCTTCCAACAGCTGGGCCACGTAGCTGGTGACCGGGACGCCCTCCGCGGCCGCAGCGACGCGAACCCCGGGCTTGGCCAGGTCCGCGACGATCCTGATCCCGAGGGGATTGCCGGGCCGCACGATGATCGTCAGGACCGTCCGCGCGAACGGGATCAGTGGCGACTCGGCGATGCCCGCGTCCGCCAGCGTCTGGGCATTCTTCACATCGGCCGAAAGGAACAGGTCCGCCGGCGCCCCCTGCTCGATCTGGACCCGGAGCGCAGCGGACGAGCCGGTCGAGGTCACGACTTCGAGGTTGGGCACGGCCGACGCATACCGTTCGACGGCCCGCTGGACAGTTGGGCCGATCGACGCCGCGGCGTAGATCGTCAGGGTCCGATGCTCGCCGCTGCCCCGACAGGCCGACAGCCAAGCGGCCAGCGCGACGGACGCGAGCGCCACGAACACAGGCCGAAAGCCGCGCTCCACGCGATCAGCGGCCGGGGCGCTCGACGATGACGTTCGTCGCCTTGACGATGCAGGTGGCCTCGTCGCCGACGCGCAGCTCGAGATCGTCGATGGCCTCGGCGGTCATGAGGCTGACCAGCCGGTGCGGGCCGGCCTGGACCTCGACGACTGCCGCCACGCGGTCGCGCACGATCCGGGTCACCGTCCCGGAAAACCGATTGCGGGCCGACGTAGCGATCGAGGCGCGGCCTCGTTGACCCGCGTCGCCCGCCTCGCGCCGCTCGGCGATGAGGTGCGAGACGTCGGCCAGCCGGACCCGCCGCTGTCCCGCCTCGGAGCGGCTCGCGGCAAGGCGGCCGGCGTCGACCCAGCGGCGGACGGTGTCGACCGAGACACCGAGCATCTCCGCCGCGCGGCCGATGCGGATGGAGCCGGACGCTTCGGTGCGCTTCGCCATCGCGAGCGATGATGGCGCGCCACGCGTCGATTGTCTAGGGACGGCCTCGCAACCGCCCGGCGGCGCGCATCACCTCGACGAGTCGATCGTGGGGCAGGCGGTGCGCGGTCACGCCGTCGCGGCCGGTCATCGTGTCCGCCGCGACGAGGGCGTTGACGATGGCTTCCTCGGTGGCCTCGACGGTCGCCTCGAAGAGCGGGTCGAGCGCCCTATCCATGAGCGCGCGGACGGGAACAGCGCCATCCCCGAGCGCCGGGGCGTCCGGGGCGGGCATGCCCCGGTTGCCGGTCGCGAACGCGACGAAGATGTCGCCCGACGTCGTCGCGCCGAACCCCCCGGTCCGCGCCACGCCGAGCGAGGCGCGGCGAGCGAGGCGCGCGCACTGCTGCGGCAGCAACGGCGCGTCGGTGGCGATGATCCCGATGATCGAGCCGGCGCCGGGTGAGGCGTCGGAAGCCGGCCGAGGTGGCGGCGCCGAACCGGGTGGCGGCGCCGAACCGGGTGGCAGGGCGGAGTCGCCGACGGGGGACGGCACCTCAGACGTCGGGATGGCCTCGCCGACCGGCACCCCGTCGATGCGCAGCAGCCCCCGGCGGCCATAGTTCGCCTGCACGAGCACGCCGACCGTCCAGCCGCCGAGATCGGCCGGAACGCGCCGCGACGCCGTCCCGATGCCGCCCTTGAACTCGTGGCAGACCATGCCGGTCCCGCCGCCGACGTTGCCCTCGTCCACGGCACCGCCGCTCGCCGCCGCGATCGCCGCGTCGACATCCTCGGCTCGCACGTGGCTGCCGGCGATGTCGTTCAGCCGCCCGTCCCACGTCTCGGCGGCGACCGGCAGGGCCCAGTAGAGGGCGCCCTCGGGCCGCGACCGAACGGCCTGGCGAACCAGGGCGTCGCGAACCGTGCCGACATCGTTGGTGTTCGTGATGCCGATGACCCCGTACAGGAGGCCTGCCTCGCGGATCCATTCGAGCCCGGTCATCTCGCCGTTGCCGTTGAGCGTGTCCGAGCCGGCGAACAGCGGCTCGCTCCACACGTCGCCGTCGTGCGGGAGGATCACGGTCACCCCGGTTCGAACCGGGCCCGTTCCCACCACGAGCGGGCCCTCGCCGCGGATCAGGGTGGCGTGGCCGACGCGGACCCCGGCGACGTCGGTGATGGCATTCAGCGGCCCCGGTTCACCTGCGCCGATCACGATCCCGAGGTCGCGCGCCCGGGTCGAAGCAGCCGGCACGATGGCTCAGTCGGCCTGGCTGGTGGCGAGGATCTCGACCCCGTCGATCTTCTCGATGTCCTCGATCGTCCGCGCGATCATCGTGGCGTTCCGGGCGCGGATCGTGATGTTGGCCCGATAGCTGTTCTTGGCAAGCCGCTCGGTTTGGAGCGCTCCGATCTCGAGCTTGTGGGCGACGAGAATCGCCGTGACCTCGCCGAGCGCATCGAGCCGCTCCATCGACAGCCGCAGCTGGACCTCGGGCCGCGCGGAACCGTGGAGCCGCTCGGCCAGGGCGTTGATCGGCCAGAGGCTCACCAGGATCACGATCGTGGCGACGATGGAGATCGTCCACTCCCCTGCCCCGGCGGCCATGCCGACGGCGGCTGTAGCCCACAGGCTTGCCGCGGTCGTGAGGCCGCGGATCACGATGCCGTCCTTGAGGATCGCTCCAGCGCCGAGGAAGCCGATGCCCGACACGATCTGGGCGGCAATCCGGGTCGGGTCGACGGGGGCCGCGCCGCCTTCCCCTGCGAAGCCATGGATCGACAGGACCGTGAACAGGCCCGACCCGAGCGCGACGAGCATGTGGGTTCGGAGGCCGGCTGGGTGGCCATGGATTTCGCGCTCGAACCCGATCACAAGCCCCAGCCCGGCGGCGACGAGCAGCCGCAGCGAGAGGTCGAGCTGGAGTCCGATATCGATCATCAGGCCATCATCGCGCACTCGTCCCCCGGCCGCGAGATGATGACCGCGAACGATCGAGAGGCGCGGGGACCCGATCGCCAGCCCGACCGATGTACAGGTCGGCCCAACGGCACGAGGTGGCAGCGATGGCCGACAAGAAGCCTACGTCGACGGCGCACCGAACCCGAGGTGGCGCCTCTCGACATCCGGTCAATCGGGCCCTGATCGACCAGGCCCCGCTCGGCGCGCGGATCGCGGACCGCGTGACGG
>DASQFM010000069.1:0-5936 GCA_035633135.1 Candidatus Eiseniibacteriota bacterium | reverse complement strand
GACCGCGGGCGGCTCGGGATGCAGGACTACCCGATCTAACGTGCCCCCCCATGGCCGTCTGATGCAAACGGACGCCTATCTCGGATCGCGTCCCGCGTCGGGTCCCTGAAAGCGGCCCTCGCAGTGCCGTTTGGTCGCTCCGGACTTCCGATCGCGCCGAACAGGCCCCGAACTGCCCCGGCGATCAGTCCCGAGCCAGGACCCGCAACGCGGCCTTGACTCGATCCTCCAGCGAGGCCGCGGCGCCCGCGCCCAGAAGCGCCACGCGCGCGGCCTCCCGTGCCTCGGCCATCGAATAGCCGAGCGCCTGCAGTGCGGCCACGACGTCGATCTCGCCCACCGGCCCGCCGGGCAACGCCACGCCCGCCGCCGCAATCCCAGCTGCCGAGACCTTCTCCTTGAGCTCGAAGATGACGCGCTCGGCGAGCTTCTTGCCGATCCCCGGGATCGACACCAGGACTGCCTGGTCCTGCTGCAGGATCGCCAGCTGGAGCTCGGCGCTCGGCCGGCTGCCGACGATCGCGAGCGCGACCTTGGGGCCCACGCCGGTCACAGTGAGCAGGAGCCCGAAGAAGCCCAGCTCCTCGACGGTGCGGAAGCCATACAGCGCCTGGAGATCCTCGCGGACGACGTGGTGGGTGAAGAGCTTCAACGACTTGCCGGGCAAGGCCGCGGACAGCACGGAAGGTGCGGCGAACACCCGGTAGCCGATGCCGCCGACCTCGAGGACCAGCGAATCGAGGGTGACAGCGCCGACCAGCCCCTCGACGGAGGCGATCACCGCGATCGGTCCGCGGCCCAGCCGCTCACCGGGCGCTCGAGCGGCTCAACGAACCCGTCCCGGAAGCGCGTGCGCCGGCGTCCGCCTTGGCGCCTCGCGTCAACGGGACCGATCCGCGGCCGGCCGCTCCTCGCGTTTGATCGCGTCGCGCACCGCCTGGTCGAACGGCGAGCGGCCCCGCGTGATCGGGATGACCGACGACCGATCGAGTGCACCGGCGACCCCGGCGACCCGCTGCTCCCCGGAGCGTTCGGTATTGGCTGCCCAGATGCCGACCGCGAGGGCATCCGCGGCGTCGTCGGGCGTCGGGACCTCGCTCAGTCCCAGGCACAGCGCGACCATGCGACCGACTTGCTCCTTGTCTGCGGCGCCGTAGCCGGCGACCGCTGTCTTGACCTCGTTCGGCGTCGCCTCGCGGATCGGCACGTCGGCCTGCGCGGCGGCGAGGAGCACCACGCCCCGCGCCTGCCCGACCGCGAACGCAGTCTGGGCATTCTTGGAGAAGAACAGGCGCTCCACGGCCACCAGATCGGGTGAGTGCAGCTCGATCAGATCGACCAGCAGCTCGTGGATCGCGAGCAGCCGCTGGGCCAGGGGCAGCTCGGCGGACGTCTGGAGGCAGCCCGCGTCGACCATTCGCAGCCGGCTGCCGGTCCGTTCGACGATGCCGTAGCCCATCCGGGCCGTCCCGGGATCGATCCCGAGAACGATCACCCGGCAACCTCGGCGAAGAGCTCCTCGGGGATGTCGAAGTTGGCCGTGACCCGCTGGACGTCCTCGAGATCCTCGAGGGCCTCGATCATTCGCAGGTTCTGACGGGCCCGGTTGGCGTCCACCTCGACCGTCGTCTTGGCGACCATGGCGTTCTCGGCCGTCTCGATGGCCACGCCCGCGTCGTCGAGCGCCTTGCGGATCCGCTGGAGGTCGGCCGGCGCGGTGAAGACCTCGACCCGATCGCGATCCGAGGTGTCGACATCCTCCGCCCCGGCATCGATGGCAGCCAGCGCGACCTCGTCCGGATCCTTGCCGTCGGCGCCGACGGCAATCAGGCCGCGGGGCTCGAACTGCCAGGCGACGGCCCCGGCCCCGGCGAGCTGGCCGCCGGCCTTGGTGAAGATCGAGCGGACGTCGGCGGCGGTGCGGTTGCGATTGTCGGTCGCGGCCTCGACGAGGACCGCGACGCCGCCCGGACCGTAGCCCTCGTACACGATCTCCTCGAACTGCTCACCCTCACCCGCGCCGGTGGCGCGCTCGATCGCCCGCTTGATGTTGTCCATCGGCATGTTGACCGAGCGGGCCTTGTCGATCGCCAGGCGGAGCCGGAAGTTGCCGTCCGGATCGCCCCCGCCCGATCGCGCGGCGACCATGATCTCGCGGGAGACCCTTGTGAAGACGGCCCCGCGCTTTGCGTCGTTGAGGCCCTTCTGGCGCTTGATCGAGGACCATTTCGAGTGACCTGACATCGGGCCGGAGTATACCGGACTAGAATGGCCGGACCCCCTCCGAGGGGCCTCCGACGGCGCCGCAATCCCGGGCGTCGAGCCCCGTCGATCGCACCTTCTGCAGGAGGATCGAGCGCTCCATGACGATGAAGAGTGTCGACCTGCCCCACCTTCGGAGCGTCGTCCTGGCCGGCCACACCGGCGCCGGCAAGACGACGCTCGGCGAACAGCTCCTCCATCGGGCCGGCGCGGTCCCTCGACTCGGCAAGGTCGATGAGGGCAGCTCGCATCTCGACTTCGAACCCGAAGAACAGAAGCGCCGCGAATCGCTGAGCCTCGCGGTCGCGACGTTCGAGGCGGACGACACCCGGATCACCCTGATCGATGTCCCGGGCTATCTCGACTTCGCGGCCGAGGTGGCGTCGGGCTTCCACGCCGCCGATGGCGCGATCTTCGTCGTCGATGCCTCGGGCGGCGTCGAGGCCGGCCTCGAGAACGCCGTCGCGCTCGGGCGGGCGACCGGCACCGCGGCGTGCTTCTTCATCAACCGCTCGGACCGCGAGAACGCCGATCCCGCCCGCGCCCTCGACGCGCTGCGGGCGTCGTTCGGCGACAAGATCGCGCCGCTCCAGATCGCGATCGGGGCCGCCGGCGACTTCACCGGCTACGTTGACCTGGTCCACCGCAAGGCCTTCCGCCTCGAGGGCGGCAACGACGTCGAGATTCCGATCCCGGACAGCATGGCCGACGAGGTCGCCCGCCGGCGAGAGCAGCTCCTCGAAGCCGCCGCCGAGGCCGACGACGACGTCCTCACCAAGTACCTCGAGGGCGAGGAGATCTCCGATCCGGAGCTCGAGGCGTGCCTCCGCAAAGGGGTCAAGGAATCGATCCTCGCGCCGGTTCTCGTCGGCAGCGCCGCCACCGGCGTGGGCTTGCGAGCCCTCCTTGACGCGATCGTGCGCTATCTCCCCTCGCCCGCCGACGAGCGACCGGTGATCGCGACCGACAAGACGGGGGCGACCGTCGAGGTGCCGCCGGATCCCGACGGTCCACTCCTGGTGCGCGTCTTCAAGACCGCCGCCGACCCGTTCGTGGGCCGGCTGACGTACCTGCGCGTGCTCTCGGGCACGCTTCATTCGCAGGGCCACGTCTGGAACGCCAACCGCAACGCCGAGGAGCGGATCGGCCAGCTGCTGCTGCTGCACGGCAAGGAGCAGGAGCCGATCGGCGAGCTCAAGGCCGGCGAGATCGGCGCGGTGGCCAAGCTCACGGTCACCGCCACCGGAGACACCCTGTCGTCGAAGGAGCGGCCCCTGACCCTGCCGCCGATCGACTTTCCCGAGCCGATGCTCACCCTCGCCATCGAGCCGCAGACCAAGAGCGACCTCGACAAGATGGGCCACGCCCTACAACGGATGCTCGAGGAGGAGCCCTCGGCCCGGGTCGAGCGGAGCGAGACCGGCGAGCAGATCCTGCGCACCACCGGCGATGCGCACACCGCGATCATCCTCGAGCGGCTCAAGCGCAAGTTCGGGGCTGCGATCGTGACCCGAACGCCGCGAGTCCCGTACCGCGAATCGATCCGCGGCCAGGCCAGGGCGCACGGTCGCTACAAGAAGCAGACCGGCGGCCACGGCATGTTCGGCGACGTCTGGCTCGAGCTGGAACCGAATCCCGAGGGCGGCGTCGCCTTCGCCGATAAGGTCGTCGGCGGCTCCGTCCCGCGGCAGTTCTTCGCCGGCGTCGAGAAGGGCATCCGCGAGACGGCCGCCGAGGGTGTCGTCGCCGGCTACCCGCTGTCGGACTTCAAAGCGACCCTCTACGACGGCTCGTTCCATGCCGTTGATTCGAACGAGCTGTCGTTCAAGATCGCCGCGTCGATGGCGCTCAAGGACGGCGTCATGCAGGCCAAGCCGGTCCTGCTCGAGCCGATCATGACCGTCGAGATCCGCGTCCCCGAGGAATTCATGGGCGAGGTCAATCGCGACCTGAACGGCCGCCGTGGCCGCGTCCTGGGGATGGACACCCGCGACGGCCTGCAGGTCATCAAAGCCACCGTGCCGCAGTCGGAGCTGTTCTCGTACGCCACGGAGCTGCGCTCGATCACCGGCGGGCGGGGCACCTTCAGTTCCGCGCTGGATCGCTACGAGGAAGTGCCCGCCCACCTCGCCGAGAAGGTCATCGACGCCCATCGCAAGACCGGCGAGGCCGGCGCCGGGCACTGAGGTCCTTAAGCTAAGGGACTCTCAAGAACGAGATCTGACCGCCGCACTAGACGTAGCCTGTTCTCGCCATGCTGCGCGACGTTGTCCTTTTCCTCGCCGGCCTTACATTCGCCGCCGTTGGGATCGTGAACCCGATCACTGCGCCAATCTGGGCGGCGCTGACAGTCGTCTGTGTGCTCGCGGCCGCGCTTCACTGGCAACGACGGCGTCTCGGTTCGTGGCTCGTCAGACTCGGGGTCAAGGCGGGTGGAATCGAGGCAGGGGCGAGTTACATTTCAAGGCCCGAATCCGCACCTGAGCCGTACGACCGCGCCGCCGCAGAGTCGGCAGCTCGAGTCCGTGAAGAGCGACGTGATGCGATTCGCGATGTGCGCCAGACGCTCACTGGAGCGATGACCCAGGCAGAAGCAGACCGCAACCACGGGGAGGATAAGCAGCGCGACGCCGCGATCGCGGCAGCCAATCGGGCCAGCGCCGTGGTCCAAGAGGTCGACGACGAGGAGGCCCGGCGGCTCGTTGCCGCCTGGAAAATGCAGTTCGACGTAATCGAGAAGGGCTGGAGGAGGGTGGCCTCGTCTCCTTCTACAGCGACGAGAGGAAGCCGCTCGGCTATCCCGAGCCGGCATGGTCGGAGCTGCGAGCGGCGGCAGCTGCTGCGAACGAGCGACTCGGCGTCATACTCCGACAGCTTCAGGACCAGTAGCCAGGCAATTTCAGCTCTACCAGGATTCCTGGTTAGCGGCGCGGCGAGGTCACCTCCGTGGCCGCGTGTTTTGGCCAGATGGCCGAGAACGGGCGACTGCCACGCCGGCGATCGCGATCGCCCCGCCCAGGAGGGCGAGGGCGGTCGGCGATTCTCCCAGCAGGAGCCAGGCCATCACGACCGCCACGGCCGGCACGAGGTACGTCGTTGATCCGAGCCGGCCGGCCGTCATCCGGTTGAGCGCGAACGCCCACGCCGTGAACCCGACGGCGGTGGGAAAGAGCCCCAGATAGACCATCCACGCGATGCTCGTCGGGCTCGCTGTCGCCAGGTCTCGGACGAGATCCGGGGCGAACGGCAGGCAGGCGATGAAGCCGACGAGGACGAGCAGCCACGTCACCATCAGGACCGGCACGTGCGCGACCACTGGCTTCTGGATCGTGACTCCCGCGGCGTAGAGAACCGCCGACAGGAGGCACAGCGCCACGCCGAGCAGCGCGTTGGGCGTGGCCCCTCCACCCGAGGTCGCGAGACCGATGATGACGGCACCCGCGAATGCCACGGCGAGCCCCGCCCACAGCCGGGGCGGGAAGCCCTCGCCGAGGAAGAGGCCGCCGAACAGGGCGATCAGCAGCGGCCCGACGTTCACGAGCATCGCCGCGGTGCCCGCGTCGACGTAGCGCTCGCCGGTGTTCAGGATGACGTTGTAGACGCCGTACCAGAGCGCACCGGCGACGACGATCGACGGCAGCCATTGCCGCTCGGGCCAGCGCGGCCGCTTCCAC
>DASQFM010000068.1:0-1690 GCA_035633135.1 Candidatus Eiseniibacteriota bacterium | reverse complement strand
CGTGTCGCGACGGGTCCTCGAGGCGGGCGGCGGCCGCCAGCAGGGCTGCGGCGTCGAAATCGGCGTCGTCGATGAGCTCGGCGGCGCCCGCGGCGGCGAGGATCTCCGCGTTCCGTCGCTGGTGGCCACCGGCGTGCGGGTACGGCACCACGATCATCGGCAGCCCGAGGGCGGTCACCTCGGCCACCGTCGAGGAGCCCGCGCGCCCGACGACCGCGTCGGCCGCGGCGAGAGCCGTGAGCATCCCTTGGGCGAGAAACGCCTCCGGGCGGTAGCGCGACCGCAGCGCCTCGGGCAGGTTGGCGCGGGCGGCCATGGCGTCGGCAAGCCCGTCAGCGCCGGCGACGTGCACGACGAACCAGCGCTCGGCCAGCGCCGGCAGCGCCTCGACGACGGCCCGATTCAGGCGCCGAACCGCCTGCGAGCCGCCGAACACGAGCAGCAGGCGCCCGCCCGGCGGGATCCCGAGCTCCTCGCGCGCCGCCAGGCGGTCCACGGTGCGCGTCTCGCGGATCGGCGTCCCGGTTTCGTAGCAGCGCGGCCCCGCGCCCAGGGCACGGCAGGTCTCCGCGAAGGTGACGGCGACGACCGACGCCAGGCCGGCCGTGGCGCGCACGCTCCGGCCCGGGATGGCGTTGCCTTCCCAGAGCAGTGCCGGGATCCGCAGCAGCCGCGCGGCCAGCAGGATCGGGATGGCGACGTAGCCACCGGTGGTGAAGATGGCGGCCGGTCGCCGCGCGACCAGGACCGCGATGGCCTGCGGGATCGACAGCGCCAGGCGCATCGGATCCAGCACGACGTGCACGTTCAGGTCAACCGTCCGGAGCGAGCGCAGGGCGAGCCGGCGCAGCCGGATCCCGGCAGCGGGGACGATCCGGTCCTCGATGCCCCGATGGCCGCCGAGCCAGTCGAGGTCAGGTGTTCCGAGCCGGCCGCGAAGCGAGCTCGCGACGGCCAGCGCCGGGTAGATGTGGCCCCCGGTGCCGCCGCCCGCGATCAGCAGACGCATCGTTGTCCTGGTCTCCTGGTTCGACGGTTTCGCGGGAGATCGACAGCAGGATCCCGGCCGCGGCGAAGCTGACGACGAGCGACGAGCCACCGGCGCTGACGAACGGCAGGGTGATCCCGGTGACGGGCAGCAGCGCGACGACGACCGCGATGTTCACGAACGCCTGGAGGCACAGCCAGGTCGTGATCCCCGCGGCCAGCAATCCGCCGAAGGTATCGGGCGCGCGCAGCGCCGTGCGCACGCCGAAGTATCCGAGCATTAGGAAGAGGAGCACAACGACCGTCCCGCCGACGAAGCCGAACTCCTCGCCGATGATCGCGAAGATGAAGTCGTTCCAGGCGTTCGGCAGGTACAGCCCGCCGGCGAGTTTGCTCTCGCCGAGGCCGCTGCCGAACATCCCGCCGAGCCCGAGTGCCAGGAGGCCCTGGATGGTGTGGAAGCCGGCCCCGAGCGGATCGGCCCACGGGTCGAGGAACGTCCGGATGCGCTCGAGCTGATAGCCGCGCAGACCGACCACGAACGCGCCGCCGATCGCGAGGGCGCCCAGGGCCAGCAGGTGGCGAAGGCTGGCGCCGGCGATGAAGAACATCGCCAGCGCGGTCGCCCCGATGACGACGCTGGTACCGAGATCGGGCTCCTTGAACACGAGCCCCACGACGGGCACCGTGATCAGCAGGAACG
>DASQFM010000067.1:0-3004 GCA_035633135.1 Candidatus Eiseniibacteriota bacterium | reverse complement strand
CAAGACCGAGGTGAACACGCGCTGGGGCGAGGCGTTCCAGGGGATCATCACCAAGATCACGGACGAGTCCGGCAACCTCATCACCGCCGACGAGGTCTACCACCAGGACTGATGGGTTCTCCAGCGCCGCGTCCGCGGATCGGCGTCGTCAGCCCGTACTGGACGCTCTGGGAGCACACCGCGGGACCGTCGTTCCGTGCCGACCGGATGGAGCTTGCTCGCTCGGTCGCCGCCGAGCTCAGCGACACGATCGATCCGGTCGCCGTCGAGGAGATTGCCTCCGGCGACGACGGCCAAGCCGTCGGCCGGCGCTTCGTCGAGCTCGATGTGGACGGCATCCTCGTTGTCCAGACGATGGCCGTGCCCGCGGCGTGGACGATGGCCGCGATCGCGGCGCTGCCGGGCGTTCCGGTCGTCGTCTGGGCGCTGCACGAAACCGGGCTTGCGGAGGGGGCCTTCGACCACGCCTCCATCACCACCCAGGGGGCGACGGTCGGGGCGCCGATGATCTCCAACCTGCTGTCACGAGCCGACCGCCCCTTCGACCTGATTCTCGGTCGCCGGACCGACCCGACGACGCTGACCAGGGTCCGCGACGCGCTCCGGGTCGCCGGGATCGCACGGGGCATCGCCCGATCCCGGCTCGGGCGGATCGGGCGACCGCTGGACGGATACGCCCACGTCGACCTCGACGACGACGCCCTGCGCGAGGCGACCGGGATCGAGCTGGAGTTCGTCGATCCCGACGAGGTCGTCGATCGCTATCGGACGGTCGCCGACGAGGACGTGCGGGCGCTCGAGGCGGAAGCGCGGCGCGACTGGACGTTCGAGCAGGAGCCGACGCCCGACGACCTGGCGCGGTCGCTCCGCGCGGCGCTCGCGCTCGAGGCCGTCGCCGACGCGCATCGGCTGGACGGCGGCGCCTTCAACTGCCACGTCCCCCAGTTCCGGTTCGGCGAGACGATCGGCATCGCCCCGTGCTGGGGGCTGGGGCGGCTGACGTCGGCCGGGCGCCCGTTCACCTGCACCGGCGACATCGTGACGGCGGTGGCGATGCTGACGACGAAGCGCCTCGGCGGCGCGGCGGTCTACCACGAGATCGAGGCGATTGACTACGAGTCCGGCGAGGTGGTGATCGCGAACTCGGGCGAGCACGACACGGCCTGGCTGGCGCCGGGGGCCCGACCGCGGCTGCGCCCCAACGGCTGGTTCTGCGGCCGGGATGCCCACTGCGGAATCTGCGGCGTCTTCGAGCCCGCGCCGGGCCCCGCCACCCTGGTCGGATTCACGCCCCATCCCCGGGCCCGCGGCGGCTTCCGCTACGTGGTCGCCCGGGGCGAGCTGACCGAGCGCACCTTCCCGGAGACCGGCACGGTGAACGGCGCGTTCCGGTTCCGCGACGGGCCGGTCGAGGCGGCCTGGGCACGGTGGGCGAGCGCCGGGGTGAACCACCACAGCTCCGCGACGCCCGGCGACCTGGCCGACGACGTGGCGCGGGTGGCTGCCCATCTCGGCATCGAAGCCGTGATCGTCTAGGAGGCACGGATGGCGAGTGACTCGCGAGTTGCGCTCGTGACCGGCGGTGGGGGCGCCATCGGCGGCGCGATCTGCCGCAGGCTCGCCGCGGACGGCGCGATCGTGTGGGCGGCCGACATAGCCCTGGACGGGGCCGAGCGGACGGTGGCCGACCTCGCCCCGGGCGCCGGGCGAGCGGTGGCCCTCGACGTGACGGACCCGGCGGCGTGGAACGAGCTCATCGATCGGATCGAGGTCGATGACGGGCGCCTCGACGTCCTCGTCAACAACGCGGCGACCCATCACCAGGCCCTCGTCGAGGACATGGACGACGCGTCGTGGCGGCGGGTCATGTCGACCAACGCCGACGGCGTCTTCTACGGCTGCCGGCGGGCCGTCCGATCGATGCGCGACCGTGGGCGCGGCGGGGTGATCGTCAGCATCGTCACCGGCCAGTTCGGGGTGCCCTACTCATCGGCGTACACGGCCTCGAAGTTCCTGGTCCAGGGCTTCTCGAAGTGCCTCGCGCTGGAGGTCGCCCGGCACGGCATCCGGGTCAACACGGTCGCCCCGGGCGTGGTGCCGAACACGGGTTTCGAACGCTGGTACCGCCAGAAGGCCGAGATCCTCGGGATGGGCTACGAGGCCTTCATGCAGTCGGCCCTGGACGCGGTCCCGCTCCATGCATTCGGGCGGCCGGAGGACATCGCCGAGGGCGTGGCGTACCTCGTGTCCGATGCGGCGCGGTACGTCACCGGCCACCTGCTCGACATCGATGGTGGCTTCGCGGGCTATCAGATCTCCCTCGCCCCGGAGGGCGGCTGGCCCGGCGACGCGGCCGGACTGCTGCCCACGGCTCCGGAAGCCTGACGAGCGAAAGCAGCCTCCAATGATCACCGCAGACCGCCGCCAAGCCGGTGACGTTTCGCTGCTCAACGTCCGTGACGTCGATCCGTATCCGATCTACGAGCAGCTGCGGGCGTCGGGCTCCGTGGTCTGGGATGAAGGCATGCGAGCCTGGCTGGTGCTGGACCACGAGGGCTGCGCGTTCGTGGAGCGCCGCGAGGATCTCTTCGCCGAGCCGACGCGCTCCCTGCCCGGCGCCGCGGAGATCACCGGGCCGCGCGAGTTCCGATCGCTCGTGGGCGAGCCCCACCGGCGCCTCCACCAGTACCTCTCGCATCGCTGGCAGCCGGCAGCGGTGGCCCCGTATCGCGACGAGTTCGTTCGTCCGATCGTCAGCCGGCGCGTTGCGGCGGCTGCCGCGGCCGGTCGCTTCGAGCTGTGGCAGGACGTCGCGTCGCTGATCCCCGTTGCCGTGATCGCCCGGATCATCGGCCTGCCCGCCGCCGACGAGGAGCTGCGCCGCTACAAGGCCTGGATGGACGCGGTCCTCGCCTGGCGCCACACCTACGGGCGCGAGCCGGAGCTGGTCGATGCGGCGATCAACGCGTCGAGACGCCTGGATGACGCCCTCATCGATCTGGTC
>DASQFM010000066.1:0-6713 GCA_035633135.1 Candidatus Eiseniibacteriota bacterium | reverse complement strand
GGATCGGATCACCTACGACGAGCGGATCGATCCCTCGACGATCCTGGAGCGATCACTGCGCGAGTCAGCCGAGCTGATCGAGCGCTGGCACGGCGCCGACGACGGCCGCCTCGGCTATGCCGTGACGCCGCGCTTCGCCGTTTCCTGCACCCCCGAGATGCTCCGCGAGTCGGCGGCGTTGGCGGCGCGGACAGGCGCCTGGTGGCAGACCCACGTGGCAGAGGACGCCGGCGAGGTCGCCGAGGTCGCGCGGCTCTTTCCCGAAGCGCAGGACTACGTCGACGTCTACGAGCGAGCGGGCGGCCTCGGCGCGAAGACGATCCTCGCCCACGCAGTCCATCTATCGGCGCGCGAGGTGGCGCGCCTCGTTGACACCGACACCCGGGTTGCTCACTGCCCGGCTTCGAACCTGTTCCTCGCGTCGGGCGTAATGCCGCTGGGGCGGTATCTCCAGGCGGGGCTGCAGGTCGGGCTCGGCTCCGACGTGGCGGGCGGTCCCGATCCGTCGATCTTCTCGGTGATGCGCGTGGGGGGGTATGCGCAGAACGCGCTCCGGAGCGTGAGCGGCGAGACGATCCCGGCGCTCGGGCCGCTCGACTGGCTGCGGATGGGGACGCTGGAGGGCGCCCGGGCGCTGGGGCTGGAAGGCCGGATCGGCTCGATCGAGGCCGGCAAGGAGGCCGATCTCATCGCCGTTGACCCGCGGCTTACGGTGCCGCTTCGGGATCTCCCGTACGACGCCGAGAAGATCGACGCCGCCGATGTCATGAGCCGGCTGATCTACCGCGCGCACCCCGACATGGTTCGCGCGGCGTGGGTCCGGGGCCGCCGGCTCGACGGCCCCGGGGAAGGTTGACGGACTCGTCTACGATCCGCTCGGCGAAGGTAATCAAGGTCGAGCTTGCGATCGCGTGACCGCTCAGGCAGAGCCCAAGTGCGGCGTCTCGGGTTCGAGGAGTCAAGCATGAGAACCTGGGTCTATCAACTGCACTGGCGTCCAACCCTTTGGGAGGACATGACGAAACGCGAGGAAAGCGTGCTCGACGAGCACGACCGCTACATCGAGAGCCTGTACACGCAGGGCCTCGTCGTGTTGGCGGGAGCGATCGAAGACCCGCCCACGGGCTTGGTCTTCATCCAAGCAACCGACGAAAACAAGGCGAAAGCGATCATGGCGAGCGACCCTTGTGTCCTCTCCAAGATCGTGGATGTGACCCTTCATGCATTCTCCGCGGGATACGTCGGTGCGGGCGCTGGCTACAACCACCTGGGTGACGCGGTCGAGTCGGCAGGCGAATCAAACTGACCCCTACCGACCGCCCCGCACCGCGGCCGGTTAGTCGGGGATCGCCGGACAGCCGCAGAAACCGCGAGGAGGAACAGCGCCTGGCGATGCGGGCGATGCGGGCGTGGGTGGTGGGTTCGCGGGCGAAGACTGAAGGGACCCGGCGAGGACGCCGGGGCTGACGCGACCGCGTCCTGGCCGACCTACTTCCGCTTGGTGCGGAACTGGTTGAGGTGCGTGGTCCAGTCGGAGCCGCCGGTGGCGTTCGTGGCGCAGCTGCCGTGCCAGCCGCAGACGCAGGTGATCGTCTGGTCTCGGTGCTTGTACTCGTCGATCACGTGGCGCAGGGGCTCGGGCTCGCCGTTGCGCGAGGCGGGACGGGAAAGCGAAAGCGGACGACCGTTCACATGGGCTCCTGGGATGGGTCCGCTCAAGGCCGCGGCCACTGGGATGGGGGCCCTGCATTATGCCTGATCGGGCCGATTCTCGCTCCAGACTGAGCCAGACGACGCGTCAGATCACGCGACCGGGGTTCAGGATCCCGAGCGGGTCGAGCGCGCCCTTGATGGCCCGCATGACCGCCACCGCGTCCTCGCCGCGCTGGATCGGCAGCCACTCTCGCCGAGCCGCGCCGATGCCATGCTCGGCGGTCACCGTGCCGCCCATCGCCAGCGCCGCACGGAAGATCTCGTCGCGGACGAGATGCGTCAGCCGGCCGGCTTCGGGGTCGTCGCGGTCGAAGATGAAGTTCGGGTGGAGGTTGCCGTCGCCGGCATGCCCGAACGTGGCGACCCGAACCTGGTGCGCGGCCGCGATCCGCTCGATTGCCCGGAGGAGGTCCGGCACTCGCGCCCGCGGGACGCCAACGTCCTCCATCCGGACGGTGCCGAGCCGCTCCAGGGCCCGCAACGCCAGCCGTCGGGCCTGGCGCAGCCAATCCGCCTCGGTGGCGTCGGCCGCCCGGACCATCGACGTCGCGCCGGCCGCGAGGCAGGCCTCCCCGGCGGCATCCAGCTCCCCGCCCGCGGCCGTCCCGGGGGCGTCGGATTCGACCATCAGCATCGCCTCGGCGTCCCGATCCAGGCCGAGGTGGTGCCAGTCGTCGACGGCCAGGATCGTCTCGCGGTCGAGCAGCTCGAGGGTCACCGGCACGAGACCGCCGCGGGTCATGGCGGCCACCGCCTCGCCGGCAGCGTCGACCGAGCCGAAGAAGGCGAGCAGGGTCGAGCGCGGCCCGGGCAGCGGCCGGAGGCGGAGGGTGGCCTCGGTGATGATCCCGAGCGTGCCCTGGCTGCCGACGAACAGGTGGGTGAGGCTGTAGCCGGCGACGTCCTTGACGTTCCGGCCGCCGGTCCGGATGACCCGCCCGTCGGCGAGGACCACCTCGAGGCCGAGGACCCAGTCGCGGGTCTGGCCGTACTTGACGCAGCACAGCCCGCCGGCATTGGTCCCGAGATTCCCACCAATCGAGCAGGTCTCGTAGCTCGCCGGATCCGGTGGGTAGAACAGTCCCTCCTCGGCGACGGCGGCCTTCAGGACGGCGTTGATGACACCCGGCTGGGTGACGACACAGAGGTTGTCGCGGTCGATCTCGAGCACCCGATCCAGGCGGGTCAGGGCGATCGTCAGGGCACCCTCGATCCCCGCCGCGCCGCCCGAGAGTCCGGTGCCGGCACCGCGCGGGACCACGGAGACGCCGTGGGCCGACGCAAGCCGGAGCAACCCGCTGACCTCTGCCGTCGTCGCCGGCAGGGCCACGGCTCCCGGCAGCCCGGCGCTGAGGTAGGCCGTCTCGTCGAGCCGGTAGGACTCGCGGTCTCCCTCGTCGGTGAGCAGGCGCACGTCGGGCAGCTCGATCCGGATCGCGGCGAGCAGGCCGCCCATCGCGGCATCGGCGTCGAGCGATGGGCCACCCCTCGCCGCCGGTTCGGACTCGGAGATCGTGGTCACGTTCCGGATACTACGGCGGGCCCCCGAGGGGGCGCGTGCACGCGGGCGGGCTCGGGCATGCCAGCCGGCGCGAGCCCCGCCGCCACGCGACGGTCGGCTTGCAGCGCCTGGGGCATCGTCCGGAACGCGGTCGGCAGGACCGGTCGCCAGGCCTGCCACGCGGCGACCAGCCAGGCCGAGACGATCCGCTGACGGGTGCCCCACGGCAGCCCGTAGCCCTCGCGGACGCTGTCCGGCAGAAGCTCGATCGATGGCCAGAACAACCAGTCGTACCAGGTCGCCGGGATGGCGTCGAGCCACGGGGCCAGGGCGGCGCTGGGCTCGCCGAGCATTGCCGCAGCGGGACCGAGAGGCGGATGGAGGATCGCCGCGGAGAGCTCCCGCGCGACGTCGCCTACGACGACCGCGCCGCCCGGCTCGAGCATCGTTGCCAGGTAGTCCTCGAAGGCGCCGAGGTCCTGCGGCAGCACGGACGCCGGGATGCCGAATGCCGCCGCGATCGGCAGGGTCTCGGCGTAGTAACGGGCCCGGCGTTCGTCTGACAGCGGCTCGATCCAGGCGTCGTAGGCCACGATCGTCGAATCGACCAGGGTCGCGTGGACCCACAACGACAGCTCCGGATCGCGGGCGGTGTAGCTCGCGCCATGGCGAGCGCGCGCCTCGGGCTCGTGGACCTCGCCCCGGATGCCGCGATGCAGCTCGTTGAGCCGCCGGATCTCGGCCCGCGCCCGCGCGCCGGTGCCGTACACGATCCGAAGGTAGGAGCGAAGGGTGCCGGCGAGCCGGCCCCACGGGTCGGACCGGAAGTCGGAATGCTGGTCGACGCCGGCGGCGATCAGCGGGTGAGCGACCTGGAGGAGGAGCGCCCGTGGACCGGCGCCGAGGAGCAGCATCGCCTCTCGATTTAGCGCCCAGGCCTCGCTGCCGGGTCCATAGAGTCCCCCGTCGACGACGGTGCCGGGGTCCCGGATACCCGGGTCGCGCTGGATCAGGTCTCTCCCGGCCGCCGCCCGACGATCCACCACGCGGCGGGAAACGCCGCCGCGGCGAGCGCCAGCTTCACGGTGTCCCAGAGGAGAAATGGCAGGAGCCCTTTCTCGATCCCGACCTGCAGGTCGCCACCAAAGGCGGTCAGCGCGAGCCACGGCACCGCGATCGCGTACATCGCGACGCTGCCGATGAACATCGCCCCGAGACCGCCGATGATGTTCCGGTCCCAGCCGAGCTCCGCGAGGCGGCCGACGATCGCCGACGCCAGCACGAACCCGACGAGGTACCCGCCCGTTGCGCCCAGCACGATGTCGACGCCGTGCTTGCCCTGGGCGAAGACCGGCAGGCCGAGCGCGCCGATGGCCAGGTAGAGCAACGAGGCCGCGATTCCGCGACGGAACCCGAGGGCGCCGGCCGACAGCATCACGCCGAACGTCTGCCCGGTGAACGGCACCGGGTTGCCTGGAATCAGCACGTAGATCTGCGCGCACAGGGAGATCAGGACGGTGCCGGCGACGATCAGGGCGATGTGCCGCGCCCGGACGTAGAGTCGCTCGGAGATCCGGATCGGGACCAGGAAATCGGCGATCGTCAGGCCCCGTTCCTGGGCCGGCAGCCGATCCATGTTCGGCAGGCTGAAGGTCATGCCAGGTCGTCTCCTCGTCGAGCTCGAGTGCCCGGCCCGCCCGCCGCGCGTCCCGCGGCCGAAGCGGCTCTCGCCATTCGACCGCCCCTCCGACGGCCGTGATCGAGTCTACTCGAAGTGGAGGGCACTCACGATCGAGATCCGGGCCGCCATGCGGGCTGGATAGAACGCCGCGAGGATCGGCAGGACCAGCCCCAGCGCGGCCGCCAGCGCGATCGGTGGCCACGGGAAACCGACCGACGGGCTCAGCCCACCGCCGAGCGCCAGCAGCACGGCCCCCACGCCGAGCCCCGCCGCCGAACCAAGGACGATCCCCACCAGGCCGAGGACGATCGCCTCGACGATGACCATCCGCATCGCCTGGCGACGGCTCATGCCGATCGCCCGGAGCACGCCGATCTCCCGGATCCGCTCGACCACGCTCATCGTCAGGGTGTTGACGATTCCCAGCACGGCGACGACGACCGCCACGATCGCGAGGGCGTCGAACAGGGCGAAGACACGGCTGAGGGCGTCGGCCACCGCGCCCTGGATCCGCTCGATCGGGTTGGATTCGAGGGCGAAGGTCGTGGCCGTGTCGCGGAGGGCCGGCCGCGCCGCGTCGGCTCGACCCGGCAGGAACCGGACCGCGAACGCGTCGGCCCCGCGGACACCGAGTCGATCGTTCGCGTCGGGCCAGCCGATCAGGATCGCTTCGCCCCCGGAAGCCGGCAGCGATCGCTCGACGATCGCCGCGACGCGCAGCTCGAGCTGGTTGAAGCCGCCCAGCGGAAGGCTCATCGTGTCGTCGACCGCGAGGCCCAGGCGGGTGGCCTCGGCCGCCGGGATGATCGCGCTGCCACCCTCGTCGAGGGCGCGCAACGCGGCGCGCAGGTCGCCATCGCGGGCGGTGAGGCGCCCGTCGGCCAGGAAGTCGGCCCCGACGATCGCCGCCGCGTCGACCCGCAGCCCGCGGAAGGCCAGGTCGAAGGTCGCGATCGGGGTCACCGAGGCGACGCCGGGCACCGCCGCAAGCGCCTCGCGCACGCCCTCGTCGGCGGCCACCGGGCGGATCGAGCTGACGACCTCGTCGCCGGGAATGACGTCCACGAGCCAGGCCGCAGCAGCCTGGCGGGCGGCCTGCGCCGACCAGCCCAGGGCCACGACCGTCGCCAGGCCGACCACCAGCGAGCCGAGGGTCAGCGCCGTCCGGCTCCGGTCGCGGGCCAGCGAGCCGCGCGCCAGGCGCTCCTCGAGCCTGAACACCAGCGCCAACGGGCTGCCGATGATGCGCGCGATCGGCCGGAGGACGAACGGGCTGGCGAGGGTGAAGAGGAGCAGGACCCCATAGACCGCCAGCGCCCGGCCCGAGCCGGCCTCGCTGATGGCCGGTGGCCAGGCGGCGAGGGCCAGGACGCCGACGGCGAGGAAGATGAAGACCAGCCAGCCGAGGCGCGCCCGGCGGACGGCCGGAACGTCGAAGCGCGCCCGCAGCGTCTCGAACGGCGAGATCCGCGCCGCTCGCACGGCCGGCTCGATCGCCGCCAGGATCGTGATCCCAATGCCGACAAGGCCGGCGATGCCGGCGTCGACGGGATCGAGCGGCGGGACGCTCGCGGCGAGGCCGGTGGCCGAGCTGACGGCGCCGCCGAGCAGAAAAGCCAGCGCCGCCCCGATGGCCACCCCGAGCCACGATCCGACGACGCCGAGGATGAGCGCCCCGACGAACACGAAGCGCATCACCTGCCAGCGGGTGGCTCCGGCGACGCGCAACAGGCCGACCTCGCGGGCCCGCTCGCCGACGGTCATCGACAGGGTGTTCACGATCACGAAGGCGCCGACGAAGAGGACGATCGCCGCGAT
>DASQFM010000065.1:0-15048 GCA_035633135.1 Candidatus Eiseniibacteriota bacterium | reverse complement strand
CCGGGCCGAAGGGCGGACCGACCGCGAGATCATCCGCTGCCTCAAACGGTTCGTCGCCCGCGGCCTCTATCGACAAATGGAACGCGTCGCGACCCTTGACAACTAAAGAAGCGTCCCGAGACCCAGAGTCGAAAATCAGCTAATCGGAACCGGAGCGGCGGCAGGAGTCGATCTTGTTCGCGCTGCCGTTGCCGGACCGTTAACTGCCGATCCATTGCGGTCGCGACGGTCGGCTCGGTCGCTCAGCGTCGGCGAATGTCACGTGGTCGACTGACCGTCAGCGGTGCCCGACGGCGGTCGAAGTGCGCGGATCCGCTCCAAGGCTGACTCAAGGCTGGTCCCGAGTTGCGCCTCCGAGAGCGTGATCAGGAGCTGGTTTCCCTTCATCCTCTGGGCCGACAGGCGGTCGAGAATCGGGAGTGCGGCAATAGTCCGTCGGGAGACAACGATTCCGATGAAGGAGAGGCCGAGATAGCGAGCTTCGCCCGCTCCCTCGATATCGTCCCATCGGATCATGTGTGGGCCCAGCGCGATCCCGGAACTGGAGATGCGGGATTCCGGCAGTCCAAATACCAACTGCCGGACCACCAGGGCCAGGAGAGCTGCCCCCAACAGCGCTGATGCGATCCCTAACCCCGCGGCGCTGATTTGAGCCGGCAGCTCCCACGCGGCGCGGCCCACACGCCCGCCTGCAAGGACGTACACGACCAACCCCAAACCGGCAACAAGTAGGGTCGCCGACACTCCCACAGCGAACCAGGCGTAGGGGCCTGCTCTGAGACTTCCGTGCATTTCCCCGATCTTACGGCGCGGCCTCATTCGGTCCTTAGACCTGCCCGAATGATCCGGCAATGGCGACGGGTCCCGTTCGCTCAGCACGCGGAATGTCAATGGCGAGCCACGAGTGGAGTGCCAATTCATGCTCGGGCCGCGATCGCCGCCGCGCCGGAGAGGATAACGACCTGAGCCCAAATCCAAGCGGCGGCTAGGGCGATCAGTACGCCGCGCCGATCAACTGCTCGGGCTCGCCTGATCCGGGTATCCGAGGCGGCGTTGACGGCCCAGCCATCGGGCCCCACGGAGCAGCAAGAAGACGCTAATGGCGTTGAAGGCGAGCGAGCCGAGGACAATAAGAGCGCCGGCCACAGTCAAGCTGGCCACGGCGGGCTCATCAGCGTTCTCGAGTCACCCGGTTTGGGCCTTCCGCGCTTCCACGAACTGGCGCGACGCAGCGAGTCGCACCCGGATCGCCATGAGTCCGAGGGCCAAGATTTGGGGGAAGGCCCGCCATGACCGGGAGGCGCTCCTCGCCGATCAGTGCGAGGACGAAAAGAATTCCCCCGGCGGCGACGACGAAAGACCCGAGGAACACGAAACCGACGGCGCGCAGCCTAGCCGGAACATCGCGGATCGACACGATCAAGGGCAACGATTGCGGTCGCGGACATGGATACACCGACGATTCCCGAGCCCATGGCCATAATCCGACGAAGCTCCATCCCGCTGATCCTATCGTCGCTCAGCGTGGTCGAATTTCACACGGTCGACCGGACCTGTGCACGGGTCACGGAGCGACCGGTGGTTGGAACGCCGGGCTTGGAGGGGCCGGAGGGACATTCCCGCCGTCGAGCAGCTCTCGGGCTCCAAGCGGCTCAGGCAGTGTCACGACCGCAGGCGTGCCTCGCGGTAGCTGACACGTCTGAAGGCCCGAGAGCGGCAGAACGCCGATGGTGATCGTGACAGTCGTCGGCGCCGTTTCGATCACCGAGGCGGACATCCGGCCTGTCGTCGGTGACCCGCTCGAGCAGGCGCGCTCCCAGACGAGGATAAAGAGGCGGTCGGTCCCCGGGTTCGGCGAAGGAAAGGCCGGATCAGGCGCCCATGATGCTCGACCGAACTCGGGAGAGAGTTCCCCGGTGGCGGCGGCTAGCTCCTCGGGCGACACCGGCCATGGAGAGGCGGGACGCGCCGTTGTGTGGACTTGATCGCACGTCGCGGTAGCGGCCAGAAAGACGAAGGCGGCCCCGACGACTCTCCAACGCACGGTGCCATCGTAGTGGCCGGTTCAGTCAGCGTTGGTGAATGTCACCTGGTAACCGCTGTCGTGCGGCGTCGGCGGTTGAACCCTCGATGACGCACCAGGAGAGTCGATCGAGGATGGAATCGTGTCGAGGCGAGGCCTCGATCGAGGCCGGGAGCACGAATTGGGAAGACACGAGGTCGAAGTCGATAGGGGATCCGAGCCGGCATTCCCAACCGCCTTGGGTCAAGACGAACCCACCATCGAGGATTGAGTTGCCCGCTGCCGCCAGGGCCTCGGCGATCGGAAGCAGGTTCGCATAGGGACGCTCCCGATCGGGCGATTCAGCGTTGATCTGCACCAGGCGAGCTCCCTCGGGACTCTTGCACCAAGACTAGTCATTGGCGCTCGCTCAGCGTTCGCGAATGTCACATGGTCGGCTGGCCCCGAGAGGCACTCGCGGGGAAGGACCGACCGCGCCTTCTGAGGGTGGCAGGCCGCTATCCTCCGCACGATGCCTTCCTCTCGGCCGGTTAGCTACGTCCAGTTCCTTCGGTTCATTGAAGGCGACGATCTGGGCCTTGTGCTCCGATCCCATCTGGCCATCGAGGCCTGCCTCAACCTTACGATCGAGCGCGCTAGCCCGCCTGGCCTTGTGGAGTTGGATCGGCTCCCACTCATGGCGAAGGTCGACGTGTGGATCGTCTTGGAGCGCATGCTGCCGGTGTTCCGCCCCATGCTGGTAATCGCTAACCGATTGCGCAATCGGTTAGCGCATGATCTGGAGTCGGCAATCATGGATGTGGTCGCAAATGAGTTCTTGGCCTCTGTGCCGCCGAGCTACAAGGTGTGAGCGAGCCTGAGGGGATTGTTTGCTGCCGCCAGGACGCCGCGCCAGAAGGTGTCGGTCTGCTTCTTCATTCTGTACACCGCGGCGATGGACAGCGCCGAGATTGCCACGGATCCGGCGTCGCTCGTTGGGATGGGCGCCGTGGCTGAGGAGATAAGACGAGAAGCTAAGCGAGTGGCGCCGCCGGAGATCGTTCTTGGTCGGCGCCCGCCGAGTGACGTCTCGGAGAGTACGGATCAATAGAAGGTAGCGACCTTCGCTCAGCGTTGCTGAATGTCACCTGTGGGTAATGGCTCAAGGCACGAGGTACGTCCCAGCACGAGGACATGGTTTCTCGGATCAGCTGGGTCGTAGCAGACCTTTGCACGCTCGACTCCGGCGATCGTCCACCCACGACGCGTCGTTCCCGTGTACGTGGTGCCGTCTACGTCGAAGCGGTACCGGATGTCGTAGCCGTCACCGATGCCCGGGTGCTCGCCGCGGTGCAAGTTCAGGGCGTCGATTTGCACTTGTGCTTCGGCGGTGCGTTCCGATCGTCCGACTTGTCCGCTGATCGCCACTGCCACGAGGGTCGCGAAGAGGAACCCGACAAGCACCTTCAAGGCCAGCGGAACCCTGGGGGGCCAAGGTCGTCGTCGGAACCGATAGCGAGACAGAACGCCAGCGATGTTGATCCCCCCTAATCCCATGCTGAAAATACTAGGCTCGCTGCTTCCGTCGTCGCGAAGCCGCCGGCTGCCGTTCGAGCCGTGTTATCGGCCCGATTTCGCTCAGCGTTGCCAAATGTGACTCGGTCGTTGCTCTATGTCTCACGTGCCCGTCGCCAGTCGTACCAAGCCGATGACGAACCAGCCGGCGGCAACTACGAGGCCGGCCAGCGCTAATCGACGTTGCGCGGTCGTTGTGGATGCATCCCGGACGGCGAAACGAACGGCGAGGGCCGCGAACACGAACAAGCCGATCGGGAGACCAAGGAGCGTACACGGGCCCATATTTCACGATTCCCGGTTGCTAGATTTCCTCAATCGGCTCACGCGGCTCTGACGTCCCCGGACGGCCTCGCGCGCGCGAGGCACCGCACGCCGAAAGGTCGGAGAGGATCGCTTTCGGTGGCCGGACTGACTGCGGGTCAGAACGGGGGTCAGGCCCCGAATCGAGAGGCCCCTTGGGCGATCCGGGGGGCCTCTTTCGTGCTCAGAATGGTGGTGGAGCTAAAGGGATTCGAACCCTTGACCTTCTGAATGCCATTCAGACGCTCTCCCAACTGAGCTATAGCCCCACAGCCCGGGCATTCTACCCGGTCTCCCAGCTCGCCTCCCAAGGTGCTGGTGTGCGTCGCGGTCGCCTGTCACCATGTGACTCGATGGCTCAATCCGCGGCGATCCCGATCGTCGAGTCCGAGCATCGCCTCCGCCTCGCTGCGACCAGCCTCCCGTACACCGTCCGGCGCACGCCGCGGGCCCGGGGCCTGCGGGTGACCATCGATCCCCGGCGCGGCGTGGTCGTGACCATCCCGCCGTCGAGCCGGCGCGGCTGGGCGCGGGCGGACGACCGCGTGGAAGGCTTCCTGCGCGATCGAGCTGCGTGGGTCGTCCGACACGTCGCCCGGCTCGAACGCGATCGGGCCGAGGTCCTCGCCCGCGGCGGGGCCCGCGACGGCGGCCAGATCCACTATCGCGGCGAGCTCCACCGCATCAGGGACGAGGCGGGACCGCGTCCCCTTCGCCGTTCGGTCGTCGAACGGGTCGGCGGCACCGACGGCGACGAGCTCGTCATCCGGCGGGGGTCGCGCGATCGGCGGCCGGCGGCGCGGATCATCGAGGCCTGGCTTCGGGCCCGAGCGGCCGAGGCCATCGATCGAGCCGTCGCCGAGCATGCCGCTGCGCTGCGCGTCACACCTGCAGTCATCGCCCTTCGCGATCCGCGAACCCGCTGGGGCAGCGCGTCACGAACGGGCCGGCTGATGTTCTCGTGGCGCCTGATCCTGGCACCACCCGGGGCGCTCGAGACCGTGGTCGTCCACGAGCTGGCCCATCTCCGGGTCTTCGGCCACCGCCCGAAGTTCTGGGCGCTGGTGGCGAGCCGGCGGCCGGATCACCTCGCCGACCGAGCGTGGCTGCGGCGGCACTCGCATGCCCTCCACGCCAGCCTGGAACTCGGCGAAGCTCTCGACGTCGCCTGACGAAGGCCGCGCCGGTCGTCCTGGCGCGCCCGGATGCGCCTCGCATCAGCTTGTTGGTGGGCCGGGGCGGAATCGAACCGCCACAGTCGAAGACGAGGGTTTTACAGACCCTTGGGCTCACCACCTGCCCAACCGACCCACGCGCCACGCGCGCGATCTGGGCGACGCGGGTCGCCTTCGCGAACGGGACCGTAGTGTGCCATCTTGGCGCGGCTGACGTTGAATGAGGCGCGGGCTATGCAGGAAGACGATCGACGGTTCCTCGAGGTCGCGAAGGCCCAGGCCCGCCTCGGACTGGACGAGGGCGGGATCCCGATCGGCGCCGCGCTGGTTGCCGGCGGCGGGGTCCTCGGTGCGGGCCACAACCGCCGGGTCCAGTCCGGCAGCGCGATCCTCCACGGCGAGACCGACGCGCTGGAGCAGGCCGGCCGCCTCCCGGCGACCGCCTACCGGCAGTCGACGATGTACACGACCCTTTCGCCCTGCGACATGTGCAGCGGCGCGATCCTGCTGTATGGGATTCCGCGCGTCGTGATCGGGGAGAACCGAACGTTCCTCGGCGCCGAAGCGCATCTCCGAGCGAGGGGCGTTGAGGTCGTCGTGCTCGACGATCCTGAGTGCGTCGATCTCATGACCGGTTTCATCGCCGCCCGCCCCGAACTCTGGAATGAGGATATCGGCGAGTAGGATGCACTGGCGAAACGGCTACCTCCCCATGGGAGTAGGCACCCGCGCTCCGAGGGCGGAGGCGAAGCTCGGCTAGCCACCTGCCCGAGGACTGAGCGCCTCGCGCAGCTCGAGCTGGCGGACGATGTCGGCCCGGGTCAGCATCCCGACCAGCCGATCCTGCTCGACGACCGGCAGCTGCTCGTAATCGCCGCCCAGCATCGCCGTCAGGGCCCTGGTCAATGGGTCGTCCGGCCGGACCGTGATCAGGCCGTCGCGGCCGCCCATCACGCTCGAAACCGGCGTCGTCGCGCGCTCGCTGCTGGCGACCGACCGGAGGTCGCTGAGCGAGACGATCCCGACCAGCCGCCCGTCCGACACGGCGGGCACGGCGCGTCGATTGCCGGGCAGCAGGTAGTCCTCGATGAGGTCGGCGACCGTCGTGTCGGGCGTAACCGCGGTGGTGTCCGGGCGGAGGACGTCGCGAACCTTGACCCCGCGGAGGCCTTCCTCGAGCCGGACGCTCTGGAGATTCGAGGCGCCCGCGCTTTGGAGGAACCAGCCGATCGCGGCGATCCAGATGCCGCCGAGGACGTCGGCGCTGAAGACGCGCAGGACCCCCCAGATGATGAAGCCGTAGCCGACGATCTGGCCCAGCGCGACGGCGACCTCCAGTCCCCGACGGCGGCTGTTCGTGGCCCGCCAGACGATCGCCCGGAGGACGCGCCCGCCATCAAGCGGGAAGCCCGGAATGAGGTTGAACGCACCGAGCAGGATGTTGATGAGGGCCACGTAGCTGAAGACGGCCGCGGTCCTGACCTCCGTCACCGCGGCGGCAACGACATACGCCAGGCCGGCGAGGACGAAGCTCGTCAGCGGGCCGACGATGGCGATGACGAACTCGGTCGAAGCTTTCGGTGCGTCCGTGCTGAGCGTGGAGACACCGCCGAAGATGAAGAGGGTGATGGAGTGCGCGCCGACACCCCGCGACCGCGCCACGAGCGAGTGGGCCAGCTCGTGGATCAGCACCGAGACGAACAGCAGGATCGCGGAGATGGCGCCCAGCAGGAGCGCGCCCTCGGTCGAGATCCCGGGCACGAGCTGCGGGTAGTACTGGTCGCCGAGCGACCAGGTGATCAGGGCGAAGATGACCAGCCAGCTGACATGAACCCGGACCTCGATGCCCGAGATCCGGAAGAGCCTCAGCGAGCCGCCGCTTAGCATGGCGCCAGCCTAGCGGGATGTGAGCAGGGGTGGAGTCACTCGTCGCCGGATCACCGGCGACCACGCGAATCAGGTGCGGGAGTGAATGGTGGAGATGAGGGGACTCGAACCCCTGACCCCCGCGATGCGAACGCGGTGCTCTCCCAGCTGAGCTACATCCCCATCCGGTGTTCAGGCGTGCGGCCGCCGAACGAGAGCGAGTCTAGCAGCCTGCCCCATCGGGGAGGCCCTGGTCGGTAGTCCATCCCGTACGGGCCGTCAGGGGCTTGATTCATTCGAACAGATGTTCGATACTGAGCCCGATGGCGCAGCTTTCCCCCGACGTCACGGCGGCTCTCGCGACCCTCCGATCGCGCTGGGGCTCGGCCGCCCCGGCGCCCCCTGGCGAGATCGTCGGGTCCCTCGCGCTTCGGCCACTCGAAGACCGGGACGAGGCGCCGGTGAGCGTGCTGTCGACGGGCTTCGCGGCCGTCGATGCCATCCTTGGCCCCGGCGGGCTGCCGCGCGGCATGGGCCTCTCGCTGCGCGGCGACTTCTCGAGCGGCCGGACGACGCTCGCTCTGCGGCTGGTCGCCGAGGCCCAGGCAGCCGGCTCGATCGTGGCCTGGCTGGACCTCGCCGCCGCCCTCGATCCCGTTGAGGCCGTCGCTCGTGGGATCCGCCCGGAGTGGCTCGTCGTCCTGACGCCGGCCGACGCCGACGAAGGGCTGGCGATTGCCGGCTCGCTGCTCGCCGGTCGAACGGTCGATCTCCTCGTCATCGATCTCCCGGCTCGGCTGCCGGGCAAGGCCGGCATCGCCGATCGCCTGGGCCGCCTCGCCGGCCTCGCTCGGCGGGCCGGGATCACGCTCGTCGTCCTGGAGCCGCCGGGGCTCAGCCAGAACGTCGTCGCAGCCGTCGGCGAAGCGACCGGCGTTCGCCTCGAGCTCGCCCGGCGCTCGTGGATCCGCCTCGGACGGGATGTCGTCGGCCAGCGAACGGAGGTGGTCGTCGGCCGTAACCGCGCCGGCCCGCCGGGCCGGCGGGCGACGATCCGGATCCTCTATGCGGACGGAGGAGAGCGGGACGCCTGCCTCCGTCTCGACGGGCTCCTCCAGGAGCCCACCGTCAACGCCCCCGCGATCCCAGTGCCCGGGAACCGGAACCATGCGACTGCTGCATCTCTATCGCCCGCACCTCCTCCTCGATCTCGCGAGACAGCGCCTGCCCTCCGGCTCGTGGCCGGCGGGGCCGGTGGTCCTCGGCGGGAAGCCGTGGTCGGCCGGGATGGTCCTCGACGCCGATCCGGCAGCCCGGGCGCTCGGCGTCCGGCGCGGCATCCCGCTCGGGTCGGCCCACCGGCTGGCGCCAGAGGCGACCTTCCTGGAGCCCGAGCCGGAGGCTGATCGGGCCGCCGCCGAAGCCGCTTTCGGGCGGCTGGCGACCTTCAGCCCGGCTGTCGCCGGGAGCTCGGACCCGACCGACGGCTCGTTCGGCCTGCTCGAGGTCCAGGTCGATGGACTGGGGCCGCTGTGGGGGCCGGAGCCGGTCCTGGTCCGTCGCCTCGGTGCGGCGCTGGAGCTGATCCTGGCCGGCCCGCCGCGGGCCGGGATCGCCGGGACACGGTTCGCGGCGACGATCGCGGCCGCGGCGGCCAAGCCCGGCGGGCTGATCGCCGTGCCGGTGGGCGGTGAGGCGGCCTTCCTCGAGCCGCTGCCGGCCAGCCTGCTCACCGCGGAGCCCGACATCCGGGCCCGCCTCGGTCGCTTCGGGCTGCGCCGGATCGGCCAGGTGGCCGAGCTCGCCGGATCGGCGCTGGTCGCCCGCTTCGGTGAGGAAGGGGCCCGCATCGGCGCTCGCGCTCGCGGCCTGGAGACCGATCCATTCCGGCCGCGGCGGACCCCGGAGCGGCTGCTCCTCGGGCTGCCGATCGAGCCGGCGGTCAGCGAGCTGGAAGCGGTCCGCTTCGTCCTCCGCCGGGTGGCGACGGCACTCGGTGAGAACCTCGCCACGCGGGGGCTTGCCGCGACGTCCGGCCGGCTGCGCCTGGAGCTGGATCTCGCCTTCGCCCCGGCCGGCACGCCGCCGGAGGTCGTGGTCGAAGGACGGTTCCCGGAACCCACGTCGGACGGGGAGGCCATCGAACGGCTGCTCCTCGCCCGGCTGGAGCGAGTTCCGCCTCCGGCTCCGGTCAGCCGCCTGGAGGTCGAGTTGGCCGGCGCCGCCGCCGCGGCCGGACAGCAGCTGCTGCTGTTCGTGCCCCAGGCCGTCCAGGGCGCGCGGCTCTCGTGGCAGCTGGCCAGGCTCGCCCTGACCTACGGCGAGGACCGCGTGCGGCGGGTGGCGATCGCGGATTCCGAAGCGCCGCTACCCGAACGCCGCTGGACCTGGGTGGGCATGCGGTGATCCGGCCCGTCTTCCGCGTTGCCGCCTCCGACCTCGGAGGGCGGCACTCAGCCTCCGCGCGGTCGCTGGCGCGCGTCGGAGTGCGCGCGCGACTCGTGCTCGGCGGCGCCTTGGATCAAGGCCGGCTGACCGCACGCTATTGCCGGCACCGGCGGTGACTAGGTTGCTGCGAGCCCACCCCGAGATCCGCGTCGAGCTCGACGACGGGCGGCTGGTCGCGATCGCGTGGGCCGGCCGGCGGGAGGCGGTCGAGGTCTGCAACCGCTGGCGGGTCGAGGAGTCGTGGTGGCGCGATCCGATTGCCCGCGACTACTTCAAGGTCGTCGGCGAGCGCTGGCTCGCCCTTATCTATCACGACCTCGTAGCCGGCAGCTGGCACCTCGAGCGTCTGTATGACTGACGGCGCCCGACTGAGGCAGAAAACCGGGACCATGTCGCTTGGGCCTTGCTCAGGGGGCCGGCGTCCTTACTCCGCGTGGGACGACTGCATCAGATGCACCTACGTGACGGGATCGACGGCACACCGACGCGATTTACGGCGCGGCCCGACGTTGGATGCAGGATGCTGACCGGGCGGTTCCCCGATCCGGCGTGGATCGGCATTCGATGCCGGATTGAGCCGACCTGTTGAGCGCGTCAGTCGCTTAGGTGCATTGGATGCAGGCCTTGGTCAAGGACCTGCACCCGATGTCGGAATGTGACTCGGCAGCGCCCGCAGGCGCCAACGCCCGGATGGCCCGGCTCGCGAGTGCGTGTGTGACTAACGGCCCGGTCCAGCCCGTTCAGACGAAGGCGGCGACGAGGAGGCAATGACACGGGGCGCCCGGCAGGTCAGCCGAGCCCAGCCGAAGGCGGCGACGAGGACGGATCGCGAGCGCTCCGATGGGTAGCCCGTCCGGCCGGTCAGCCGAGCCCAGCCGAAGGCGGCGACGAGGACGAGTGCGACGGAGCTTTTCGGCCCGTCAGCCTGGCCCAGCGCAAGGCGGCGACGAGCGAGCGCAGCAAGCGCACTGGGACGTGCGTGCGCAAGCTCGCGAGGAGCTAACGCGGCGATGGGCCTGGATCACGGGTCGAAAATTGAGGCCTCGTCGCCCCCCAGAGCGACGAGGCCTCTGCTTGGTCGTCTACCCGCTCACCAGGCTTCCGACCGGTCGACGATCGGACTTTGGGTGCCGATCGTCGCCTTGTGGGTCAGCGCTCGCTGGCGCCCAATGTCGCCGGGAGGAGTACGGCGGCAAGGCCCCGAATCTCGTTGCCCACGCCCTCTCAGACGCGGGGACCATGAAAAGTGTTGCGCGGCGATCCGAGTATTTCCAATCCGAACATCTGTTCTATCATCGTTGGTCCATCCAGCCTGCAGGACCGACACATGCCATCGACCTCGTACGCCGAGCTGCACTGCCACTCGAACTTCTCGTTCCTGGACGGCGCCTCGGCGGTCGACGAGCTCGTCGCCCGGGCCGTCGAGCTCGGCTTGTCGAGCCTCGCCCTGACCGATCATGGTGGCCTGTACGGTGTCGTCCGGTTCGCGATGGCGGCCGAGGAGGCGGGCCTCCGGCCGGTCATCGGGATGGAGCTGGAGCTCCTCGACGCCGCAGCCCCGGACCCCGGGCGGATCGTTGTCCCGCCGCGTCGCCGCCCTCGGGGTCGCTCGATCGAGCTCGATCCCGCCGCGCCGACCGATGGCCTGCCGGCGCGACCCCGCCCCGTCCGCGCTCAGCTGCCTGGGCATCGAGCCGTCGTCAAGGAAGACCTGCGGGGGATCGGCGAACGGCAGCGCGGGCCGCACCTGACCCTCCTCGCCCGTGACGCCGCGGGCTATCGCAGCCTGTGCCGGCTGGTCTCGCGAGCCAACCTGGCGGGCACGAAGCGGGTCCCCCGGTTCAGCCAGGCGTTGCTGGCCGAGCACACCGAGGGGCTGATTGCCCTGTCCGGCTGCCGGGAGGGCGAGATCGCCCGCCGGCTCCGGGTGGGGGATCGTGCCGGCGCCAACGCGGTGGCTCGACGGTACGGAGCCCTGTTCGCGTCCGGCTCGGGTGACGACGTCACCAGGGCCGGCTTCTTCCTCGAGCTGTCGCACCACCTCCTGCCCGACGACGACTGGCTCGTCGCGGAGACTGCGGCGCTGGCCGAGGAGCTCGGCCTGCCGGTCGTGGTCACCAATGATGTGCACTACGCCCGGCGCGAGGATCGCGAGCTGCACGACGTCCTGACCGGGATCGCCCACGGCCGGACCCTCGAGACCCTCGGCGATCTTCGCCGGCCGGATGGCGAGTCGTACCTGAAGTCGGCCGCGGAGCTGGCCGCCCTGCCACCCGGGGATCCGGCCCTCGCCCGGGCCGACCCGCGAACGGCGCGCGCATGGGCAGCAGGCATTGCGACCGCTGCCGAGGTGGCGGCCGGCTGTTCGGTCGATCTCGGTTTCGAGCGCTACCGATTCCCGGGCTTCCCGGTGCCGAAGGGCGAGACGTCGTTCAGCTATCTCGTCGAGCTCTGCCAGACCGGCCTCCGGCAGCGCTACCACCCGATCGGGCCCGCGGTCGTCCGTCAGCTCGCGCATGAGCTCGACGTCATCGAGCGGACCGGCCTGGCCGAGTTCTTCCTGATCTGCTGGGACCTCATGCGCTTCGCTCGCGATCGCAAGATCCCCGCGCAGGGTCGCGGCAGCGCCGCCGATTCGCTGGTTGCCTACGCCCTCGGCATCACCCGCGTCGATCCGATCCGCCACAACCTGCTGTTCGAGCGGTTCATCAACGAGGGCCGGACGACCTACCCGGACGTCGACATCGACTTCAGCTCCGAGCGGCGCGAAGAGGTCATTCAGTACGTCTACGAGCGCTACGGCCCCGAGCACACCGGGATGGTCTGCAACCTCGTGACCTACCGGGCCCGATCGGCCGTCCGCGAGGTCGGGTACGCGCTGGGCTTTCCGCGGCCGCTCGTCGACCGCGTGGCCAAGGCGCTCGAGACGTACGACAGCGTGATGGTCCGCCGCGATCTCGAGGCCGACGGCGGCTTCGGCGAGTTCTTCCGGCGCCCGGGCGAGCTGCCGCCGCATCGCGCCTCCGCGGCCGGTGCGCCCGAGGTGGCCGAGGACACCGTGCGGGCCGCGGCCGCCCTGACCGAGGCGCGCGGCCTCACCGACGCGATGGGCCAGCTGAACCATCGCCATGGCGGGCGCATCGCGGGGGCCGCGAGTGGCGAGGGCGTGACAGGTGCGGCGAACGGGGAAAGCGTGGCTGTCGCGGAGAACGGCGGCACGCTCGCCGGTGCCGGACCCCTATCGTCGAGAGTCGGCCAAATTCCCATGACACGGGAATTCGGCAACGCTGCCGGACCCTTGCCACCGAAAGGTGGCCAGATTCCCACCACACGGGCGTTAGGCGAGCGCAACGCCTCCGGCCGGGCACCAGCGAGGTCCGCGAGCTCAGAATTTGTCCCGAGCCAAGCGTGGGACGGGATGAATCCCGCGACCGACGTGCGACCAGACGGGTCCGAGGACGCCGAGCACCTGACGAACGCCCACCTGATGGGAATTTGGCACGAATCCGGGCCGCCGGCCCAGCACGCGGCCACCGCTTGCGGTGCGAGCGCCGGAAATCCCCGGATTCCACCCCCGGTGACACACGGCGGGCAGCGGGCGTTCGAATCGCCCTCGACCGGCGAGGTTCCGGAGAAAAACATCCCGGCCCGAGCGTGGCGCGGGATAAGTCAACTCGAGGGAGTGTCGGCCGCGGCCGCATTCAGCCGCCCGGTCACGTCCAAGGCCACCCCCAGTGACATCCGGCAAGAACCCGGCCTCCACAGCCAAGCGATGTCGGATCCCGGGCCTGGCCCGTCTGCGTCGGGAATGTGGGAGGAGGCTCCCGAATCGCCGCCGGCGATCAGACCAGGTGGGCGCGCCGATGACGAGGGCGGGCCTGGCGACACCCCGGCGAGCGTCGCGTGGCTGCGGGCCGGACGGGGCACGGGATATGCCGCGGCGCCGGGACGGGGCACGGGATACGCCGCGGCGCCGGGACGGGGCCCGGGATATGCCGCGGCGCCGGGACGGGGCACGGGTCATGCCGTGGGCCACCAGGCGATGGCGCCACACCCGGCCCAGCACGCCGTGGCGCCGCACCCGGCGATGCGGCACCTCACGGCTGCGCCGGGCGTCGTGGCCACGCCGGGAACCGTCGACGGCCGCCCCATCGATCCGGAGAGCGGCGCGCTGGCACCGCCGGGCCGCCGGACGGATCGCCTCGGTCGTCCCGAGCGCTGGGATCCACCCGCACCGTCGCCGGCGTCGATGGGCCGCGGCGGTGGGAGCCGCGGCGGCTCAGGCGGCGCGAGCGGCGACGGGCACGCCAACCACTCGTCCGTCGCCCGGGTGGAGCCCGAACCGGAACCGCAGCCACGGGGCGGGAGCACGGTCGGGATGTCCGACTGGGAACGCTGGCTGGAGTTCTGTGCCCGGATCGATGGCTTCCCGCGCCACCTGTCGATCCATTCCGGAGGGATGCTGGTCACGGCCGCGCCGCTCATCGACATCGCCCCCCTCGAGCGGGCGACGATGAAGGATCGCGTCGTCGTCCAGTTCGACAAGCGCGACGTCGAGACGCTCAAGCTGATCAAGCTGGACCTGCTCGGGCTCGGGATGCTCGCCGCGATGGACGAGACGCTGCAGCTCATCGAGCACGATTGCGCCACCTGTATCGATCTCGACCGGATGCCCGAGGAGATCCCCGAGGTCTTCGGGATGCTCCAGGCGGCGGACACCGTCGGCGTCTTCCAGGTCGAGAGCCGGGCCCAGATGCAGACCCTGCCGAAGTCGAAGCCGTCATCGCTCGACGATCTCGTCGTCGAGGTCGCGATCATCCGGCCCGGCCCCATCCAGGGCAACGCCGTCCACCCCTACCTCCGGCGCAAGCAGGGCCTCGAGCCGGTGACCTACCTCCACCCGAGCCTCGAGCCGATCCTGCGCGAGACCCTCGGCGTGATCCTGTACCAGGAGCAGGTGATGAAGGTCGCCATCGAGGTCGCCGGCTTCAGCCCGGCCGAGTCCGATGGCTTCCGGCGGGCGATGGGAACGTGGCGCTCGAACCGCGAGATGGAGAAGCTCCATCGCCAGTTCATCGACGGCTGTCTCCGCCAGCCGGCAATGACCGAGGACATGGCCGAGGAGCTGTTCCGGCAGGTCTCCGCGTTCGCCTCGTTCGGGTTCGCCAAGAGCCACGCCGCCGCGTTCGCCCGGACCGCCTACGAGTCGGCGTTCCTGAAGCTGTTCTATCCATCCCAGTTCCTGGTCGGCCTGATCAACGCCCAGCCGATGGGCTTCTATCCCGTCGAGGTCCTCGTCAACGACTCCAAGCGGCACGGCGTGAGCGTCCTGCCGGTCGACATCAACGCCTCGAGCTACAGGACGACGACCGAGTGGGTCGGCCGGCCGGGCTGGGCGCTCGCCGGCGCGGCGGGCGATGCCGGCGCCCACGATGCCGATCCCGGCGAGGAGCTGCCGGAGGGCTGCGGGATCGAGGCCCGGCCGCGGCCGGTCCGCTCGGCGGCCTGCTTCCTGCCCGGTTCTTTCGCCCGGGACCGCTGGGCGGCGGAGGACGCCGTCGGCTGGGGCGTTCGGCTCGGGCTGCACCTGGTCAAGGGCATCGGCGAGCAGCACGCGGCCCTCCTCGATGCCGAGCAGGCGCGCGGGCCGTACAAATCGCTGGCCGACGTCGTCGAGCG
>DASQFM010000064.1:0-7098 GCA_035633135.1 Candidatus Eiseniibacteriota bacterium | reverse complement strand
GCTCGCCGTCACCACCGGCACGGAGAAGATCGTGCCGATGCTGGCCCGGATGACGTTGGGATTGAAGAGGTCCGTACCGCCGATGGCGATCAGGGCCGCGGCCCCCGCGCCGTCGGCCGATCGCAGGATCGCGCCCAGGTTGCCGGGTTTCTCGACGTCCTCGGTGACCACGATGAGCGGATCCGGCCCGACACTGAGGGCCTGCAGGGTTCGGTCCGGCGCAAGGACGACCAGCACGATCCCGTCGGCCCGGTCGCCGTAGGCGAGGCGCTCGAAGGCTCGCCGGCTCACCGGCACGATCGCCGCCCCGCTGTGGCCGAGCTGCCGCACGGCGGCGGCGGCGTCAGAGTCGGCCGCCGCGATTGCGTCCAGGCCGGCCATGACATCCATGCCGGCCGCGCCAACCGATCCGTCCGAGCCGGCGGCGGACTCGCGCCCCGCGACCAGCGGCAGGCAGACGAAGGCCGTCTCGACCCTGACGCCGGACTCGATGGCCCGCAGCGACTCCCGGCCGCCGTCGACCAGGGTCAGCCCGGTCCGATCCCGCTCCCGCCGCTCGCGGAGGGCGAGGGCGGCGCGGATCCGCGGGTTCGCCGGGCTCTCGATCTCCATCACCACATGTTCGCCGAGGCGCGAAGCCGTGCGGCAGCCCCCAGGCTCAGGCGGGCGCCCGATTCCGCCTCCAGCTCGAGCGGCTCGGCCTCGAGCCGGTCGCCGCCGTCGGGAAAGGCCTCCCACAGCGCATCGGCGAGGCGGTTCTCGTCGAACTCCGGGGTGTGGGCCGTAAGGAGGACGAATGCATCGGGCCGGGCGATCCGGGCACAGGCGTCCAGCAGCTCCGCCATGTCCTCGGCGAGGCGCCACGCCTGCCCGCCGGCGTGGCCATAGCTCGGCGGA
Source organism: Candidatus Eiseniibacteriota bacterium (assembly GCA_035633135.1). Lineage (GTDB taxonomy): Bacteria > Chloroflexota > Limnocylindria > Limnocylindrales > CSP1-4 > UBA5189. The sequence continues at coordinate 6,201 of DASQFM010000064.1, read as the reverse complement.
TCGAGGACGATGCCGTCGTAGCTCCGGCCCCGACGAGCTTCCCGGGCCACGAACGCCAGGCCGTCGTCGACGAGCCAGCGGATCGGCTGCTCCGCCAGGCGGGACAGGTTGGCGTTCCGTCGAGCCCAGGCAACGGATCCGCGGGCGGCGTCGAGATGCACGACCCGGGCGCCCGCGCGGGCCGCGACCAGCGTCAGCAGGCCGGTGTGGGCGAACAGGTTGAGGACCTCCGGAGGCGGGCCGCTCGAGGCGCGCCGCTCCGTCGCCGTCGCGACCTGTGCTTCAAGCCAGGTCACGTTCTGGAGCTGCTCGGGGAACAGCCCCAGCCCGCCGGGCTCGGTCGCCCGGAGCTCCAGCACGAGGCCCGCCACCTCGACCTTCCATGGCTCGGAGAGATCGCCTCGTCCGGTCCACCCGGCAGGTCGCTCGAATCGCAGGTCGGCGGTGCGCCATCGACCAGGGGATCGTCGCGGGGCGCCGGCCCCGGGGTGCGGGCGATCGACCACGCGAGCCCCAAATCGTTCGAGCCGGCGGCCGTCGCCCGCGTCGAGCAGCGACACGGACGCGCGTTTGGCCGCACTGCTGGGCATGCCCGGATGATGGGCCATCGGCCCGGGACTACCATGGCTCGGCCGTGACCCGCATCCTCCTCTACACCGGCAAGGGCGGCGTCGGCAAGACGAGCATCGCCGCTGCCACGGCGATCCTGTCGGCCCAGCGTGGCAATCGGACGATCGTCCTGTCGACCGACATCGCCCACAGCCTCGCCGACGCGTTCGACCTGCCCCTCGGCCCGGAGCCGACCATGATCGCCGAGAACCTGTGGGGCCAGGAACCCGATGTCTACTTCAACATCGAGCGCTACTGGCGAACGATCCAGAGCTACATGACCGAGCTGTTCAGCTGGCGTGGCCTGGATGCGGTCATGGCCGAGGAGATGACGGTCCTGCCGGGCATGGACGAGCTCGGCAACCTGCTGTGGATCGCGGACCATTTCGAGTCGAATCTCTACGACGTGATCGTCGTCGACGCCGCGCCGACGGGCGAGACCCTGCGCCTGCTGTCCCTCCCCGAGGCCAGCCGGTGGTGGATCGACCGGATCGCGCCCATCGGTCGCCGGCTGAGTCGCCTCGGCCGGCCGATGATCGAGCGGGTGATCGGGGTCCCGGTCCCGAAGGACGAGGTCTTCGTCGCGGCGGAACGGCTGCTGGCCCGGCTCGACGCGGTCCATCGGCTGCTGGCCGATCCCGAGCAGTCCAGTGTCCGCATCGTCCTCGCCCTCGAGAAGCTGTCGATCGCCGAGGCCCAGCGATCGTTCACCTACTTCCACCTGTTCGGCTATCCGAGCGACCTGGTCGTCGCCAATCGCGTCCTGCCGGCCGACGTCGGTGGCTACTTCGGCGGCATGCGGGAGGTCCAGCAGCGCTACCTGCCGGAGGTCGAGCAGCAGTTCGCGCCGGTGCCGGTGCGGACGGTGCCGTTCTTCGATCGGGAGATGGTCGGGACGGACAATCTCCTCGACATCGGTCGAGCGTTGTTCGGCGATGGGGACCCGACCGAGTTCCTCTACCGCGGGAAACCGTACCGGGTTCGAGCCGAGGACGACGGCCACGTGCTGGAGGTCGCCCTCCCGTTCACCAGCAAGGACAGCGTCCAGCTCACCCGCGATGGCGACGAGGTGGTCCTGCAGGTCGGCACGTGGCGGCGCACGATCGTCCTGCCGCGGGCACTGGTGGACGCGCCGACCAAGAGTGCGAAGATGGAGGACGGCGTCCTCCGGATCAGGTTCGAGACGCGCAAGCGAGGCGTGACACGAGGAGATCGACGATGACCGAGGTGAGTGCGGCGTCCCGGACGCGCGGCCGGCGGCTGTCCGGTGCGGCTCCGCGAAGGGGCTCGGCGGGGCTGCCGGGCAACGAGATGCTGACGGCCGAGGAGCGCATCGCTGAGCTCGAGGGGCGGCTCGCCACTCTGGAGGGGTCGGTGAGCCTCCGCGAGCGCGGCCGGGACATGATGGACAAGATCATGCCGCCCGAAGCCAGTCGCCACTTCCGGAACGCCGGCCGCGAACAGCTGCTCGGCATGCGCTCGATCCTCGACTTCTGGATCCGGCGCATCGAATCGGCGGAGGACCGCGCCGCCAAAGCCGACGCGTCGCGGCAGACGATCGAGATCGAGTAGCCTTCCCGGCAGCGCGTCCCCGCAACGGCGGCGGCGCGTCCCCGATACGGCGACGGCGCGCCCCCTCGAGTGCGGCGGCGCGTCCGCGCACCGGCCGGCGCCCTGAATCTTCATGCGGCGTTCACACTGGCCCCACGATCCGGCGGCACGATGCCGCTATCCCGGTTCGATCCCGACCATCTGACGAGGTACGACCCTGATCGCCGCCGACCCAGATCTCGCGCTCGCGACGCGCGACCTCCGCAAGAGCTACGGCAAACGCGTCGCCCTCGCCGGCCTCGACCTGTCCGTCCCGACCGGGGTCGTCTACGGCTTTCTTGGTCCGAACGGCGCCGGCAAGACGACGACGATGCGCCTCCTGACCGGCCTCCTGCACCCGGACGCGGGCTCGATCGAATTGCTCGGCCGGCCGTTCGCCAGGGGCGATCGCCGGCGGTTGTTCGAGGTCGGCGCCCTCATCGAGAGCCCGTCGTTCTATCCCTATCTCAGCGGTCGCCAGAACCTCCGCGAGCTGGCTGCGACCGGCGCTACGGTTCCGAAGACGCGAGTCGAGGAGCTCCTCGAGCTGGTCGGGCTCCGGGATCGGGCGACGGACAAGCTGTCCGGCTATTCGCTGGGCATGAAGCAACGCCTGGGGATCGCCGGCGCGCTCCTCAGCGATCCGAAGCTCCTGCTCCTCGACGAGCCGGCCAACGGGCTCGATCCGGCCGGGATCGTGGCGATGCGCGAGACCCTCCGGCACTTGGCATCCATCGGCAAGACCGTCTTCGTCTCCAGCCACCTGCTGGCCGAGGTGCAGATCCTGGCCGACGTCGTCGGGATCATTGCTTCGGGGCGGCTGGTTCGGGAGGGAACCATGCAGGAGCTCCTCGGCAGCGAGGAGGTCGTGAGGGTCCGCCTGCCGCGGAACGACGTGACTCGGGCGACCGATGTGCTGGTTGCGATCGCGCCGGCGACCGCCGGGCCCGACCTCGACGACGGACATGTCTGGCTGTCCGTCCATACCCTGCCGGATCGCGCGGCGGAGGTGAACCGGCTGCTCGCGGAATCCGGGATCTACGCGTCCGGCCTCGAGTCGGGCAGCGATCTCGAGATGCTGTTCCTGGAGCTCACGGGCGGCGCGTCGCAGCCGGGCTCCGAGGGGACGTTCCAGGGCATCGGGACCCCGGTCGCATGAGGATCTTCGGTTCTGGCCTCCGAAAGCTCGTCGGGCGGCCCGCCTCCTTCGTCACGGTCGGCCTGCTGCTCGGCCTCCTTGTCCTGATCATCATCGCCTCCGCCACTGTCTCCGGGCAGGCCGAATCACCCGAGGCTGCAGCCAGCGCGCTCGCCCTGGTCACCTTCCCCGCGGCCTATGACCTGATCCTGTCGTTCATGCTCGGGCTGGGCGGCCTGTTCGCCGTGATCTACGGCGCCGCGATCGCGGGCTCGGAGTGGAGCTGGGGCACCTTGAAGTCCGCCGTCGCGCGCGGCGAGAGCCGGGCTCGCTACATGCTCCTCACCTTTGTCGCGATCGCCCTCATGATCGCGATCGGGCTGGCCGTCACCTTCATCATCGGCGTCGGTGCCGCCGTGCTCGGCGCGAACATCGCCGGCGTGCCGACCACCGGCCTGACCGACGCGGACACGCTGAGCCGCTTGCCGGAGCAATTCGTCCGCGGCTGGTTCGCGGTCACCGAAGAGGCCGCCCTCGGGTTCGCCATCGCCACCCTGGCCCGGAGCCAGCTGGCCGGCATCGGCGCCGGGATCGCCTTCTACTTCGGCGAAACTTTCGCCACGATCTTCCTGCCGGACATCGTCAAGTACATGCCGTTCGCCGTCGCCCGAGCCTCGGTCGATACCGGCGCTGCCGGCGGTGGCTTCGGCGGCGACGGTGGGGGTCAGACCCTGGCCGCCCTGCCCGCGGACACAGCGTTGCTCTTGGTCGCGGCCTGGCTGATCGGCTCGCTCCTCGTCGCCACGATCTTCACGGAGCGCGCCGAGATCACGGGCTAGGGTCGGGGCGCGCCGCTTGCCCGGGATGGAATAGTTACAGGCGATTGGAGGCCACCGATCGACGACGATGACCGCCTGAAGCGCCCCGGTCAAAGAGCGACAGGGCACGAGGACCTATCGGACGCGGCCGGTCCCGAGACAACGAAACAGGCCGCCGGGCGGCCGACGGTCGATGGCCTGACGGCCGTAGCGTCGGGAGGAGCGGTCCTCACCCGCCGCGGCGTTGCCGACCTGCAGCGCCTGGCGGGCAACCACGCCACACGGTCCCTCATCGACGCCAATGGGACCGTCCAGCGCCAGCCCGAAGGGGGCGAAGGCGTCCAGTCCTCCAAGGACCCCGCCCCGGCTGCGCCCGAGGAGGCGTGGGACGGCTCCATCAAAGGGCATCTCCACGAAAAGATCAGCCTGTACCACACGCTGAACAACTTCGGAGGTGAGCAGCTCCAATACGTGCTGCGCATCCACAGCCGGGGCCACGCCATGGTCTCCCTCGAGACGCAGTACGAATACAAGACCACCGGGCTGCAGCAGGCGTGGACCGCGCTCTACGCGCAGCGCGGGCAGACCGAGGAGGTGACGAACGGGCTGCCGCCGCACTCGTCGTTGCACCTGCGCTTCTTCGGCGAGCGCGATTTCACGCAGAAGGATCAAACCTATTTCGAGGGGACCGTCGAGGTGCGGCGCAAGAAGTAGAAGGTCGTTCGCCTCGACCAACGCGGATCAACTCTCCGATGTCACACGAAGGCCGCCGCTGATCGCGACGGCCTTCGGTCCTGGGCGAACGATGACGTTCAGATCACTGGCTGGGCAGCAAGCTCCGGGCTCGGTGCCATCTCGCTCTCGGTGACCGGCACCGGGGCTGGGTTGTAGATCGCGCCGAGGTTGAAGCCGTAGACGATGTGCCACAGATACACGGCCGCGACCCACTTGAGCTGATCCGGGCCGAAATTCGACATGAAGATGCCGGCGTTCACGCCGGGTCCTGCCAGGTTTTCGAACAGGTTGATCCACCAGACGCAGCTGAGGGTGGCAAGAGCCAAGCCCCAGACGATCGCTTTGGCGATGTTGCCGCCGAGCGACTCTCTGAACGGGATGAGCGGGGCGATGCCAAACGCGAAGATCACCGAGAACGAGACGCCCATCGCGTAATGAGCGAGCCCGCCGACCAAGGTGAGGACCACCGGATCCATCATGCCGGCCGGATCCATCTCTGAGTTGCCGAACACCAACAGGCCGTTCAGCCAGTTGAAGTTCAGGTCCGGCAGGCCGATCCCGTGGTACCACATGCCGGTGTTGGTGGTGATGTGGGTGGCGATGAGGCCCCCGATGATGGCCACCTTCAGACGGTGTTGCGATACGTACAGCCGGTACTGCTCGATCACCGCTCGGTTCACAATGCCCTCCCTCTCATCGGACACCTCGCCTCGGCCTCGGTCGGTCGCCAGGCCGCGGGTCAGGGCCGCCCTGCGAACGCCCGTGCGCTCAGCGAACGTTTCGTGCCGATGGTAGTCCCATCGTCAACCGTTGGTGCGGTGATCAAGCGATCCGGAAGACGGCCTCGCCGAGCTGCCGGAGGTTGCGGACCTCGAACACGCCATCGAGCGCCGGCTCGTACGCTGAGACGATCGAATCGGTCGTGTCCCAGTCGGCGGCCGGCTCGGGGTTGAGGAGGTAGACCTTCCGCGCCCGTGCGCCCAGCGAACGCAGGATCTCGGTGCGCGGCGCGCGGTGGTTCGAGCGCGCATCGCCGGTGATGATGATCGTGGACCTCGCGTCCACGGCATGACCGTAGCGCTCCCAGAACCGGTCGAGCACCGCGCCGTAGTCCGAGTGCCCGTCGTCGCGCACGACGTCGGCGCGGTACAGCACGTGTCGCACTTCGAGGAAGGACGCCACGTCCTTCAGGTGACCGGTCACCTCGTCGATCCCATCGACGAACGCGAAGGAGCGCATCCGCGAGAACTCGGCGGTCATCGCCTGGAGGAGCGTCAGGGTGAAGGACGCGAACTCCGCGACGGAGCCGGA
>DASQFM010000063.1:0-3266 GCA_035633135.1 Candidatus Eiseniibacteriota bacterium | reverse complement strand
CAGACACGTGAGGACACCCCTTCGATGACCACCGAACATGTCGCTGCGCAGATCAACGCGTGGGAAGTCGCCCAACGCCAGTTCGATCTCGCGGCCGATCGCCTGGGCATGGACCCGGGCATGCGTCGAGTCCTGCGCGAGCCACGCCGGGAGCTCACCGTCCATTTCCCGGTCCACATGGATGACGGATCGGTCCGGGTCTTCACCGGCTACCGCGTCCAGCACAACCTGGGCCGCGGGCCCTCCAAGGGCGGCATCCGCTACCACCAGGACGTCTCGATCGACGAGGTGAAGGCCCTCGCGATGTGGATGACCTGGAAGTGCGCCGTGGTGGGCATCCCGTTCGGCGGCGGCAAGGGCGGAGTGATCGTCGACCCCAAGCAGCTCTCCCAGAAGGAGGTCGAGGCGCTGACGCGCCGGTTCTTCACCGAGATCGAGGTCCTGGTCGGCCCGGAGAAGGACATCCCGGCGCCGGACGTCAACACCAACGCCCAGATCATGGCCTGGATGATGGACACCTACTCGATGCACGTGGGCTACACGGTCCCGGGCGTGGTGACCGGCAAGCCGATCAGCCTCGGCGGCTCCGAAGGACGCATCGAGGCGACCGCTCGCGGCACGGTCTACTGCATCGTCGAGGCGGCCCGCCACCTCGGCATGGAGCTGCCGAAGTGCAAGGTCTCGATCCAGGGCTTCGGCAATGCCGGCTCGATCGCCGCCGTGCTGATCGCCGCCGAGGGCTGCACGGTCGTCGCGGTCTCCGACTCGACCGGCGGGATCCACAACCCCGAAGGGCTCGAGATCCAGAAGGTCATCAACTGGAAGAAAGAGCACGCCACGGTCCAGGGCTTCCCCGGCAGCACCGACATCACCAATGCCGAGGTCCTCGAGGTCGACTGCGACATCCTCATCCCGGCCGCGCTCGAGAACCAGATCAGCGAGCGGAACGCGGGCAACATCAAGGCCCGCCTGATCGCCGAGGCCGCGAATGGCCCGACCACCCCGGAGGCGGATCAGATCCTGTTCAAGAACTGGAAGTTCATGATCCCCGACATCCTGTGCAACGCCGGCGGCGTCACGGTGTCGTACTTCGAATGGGTCCAGGACCTCAACCGGGATCACTGGAGCGAGGCGATCGTGAACGCCAAGCTCAAGGACATCATGGTCGGCGCGTTCCGCGAGATCCTGGCCGTTGCCCGCCGGGAGCAGTGTGATATGCGCACCGCGGCCTATCTCGTCGCGGTCCAGCGGGTCGCCGACGCGATGCAGATGCGCGGCCTCTACCCGTAATCGGCGCGGCCGACAGTCTCCGTGGCCGCCCCCGCAGGCGCGGGACGGCGGGCATCGGTCCGATGGCCACTTGCGTGTCGATTTGTGTCATTTGCCCACCAGGCGGGCGCGCGACCGCCGGCGCCGGCCCGACCGCCCCTTGCGTGTGCTGATTTGTGTCATTTGCCCACCAGGCGGGCGTTAGTCCGCGAATCTGTGTCAGATTTTCGCTCGGCGACGTATTTGTCAGCGACCTGCCTGATGGCCGTGCTCAGCCTTGAGGTCCGGCCCGCCTCGCGCCTGACCAAGTGCCGCCTGATGGGCATTTGGCAGAAACGGGGCGACGAGCCACGGTCCAACGCGCATCGCAGCTCCAGGGGCCTTCGCCGGCCGCGGCGATCTCAGCCGCCGAGCTCGGTCAGCGACAGCCGTAGGACTGAACCGGTCGGCCCTGTGATCCAGAGCGAGCCGAAGGCATTGACTGCCGAATCCGGCTCCGATCCGGGCGGGATGGCGATAGCGTCAGCGACGGTCGCGTCCTCGGCCCCGAACGCGATCAGGATCGGATCAGTGACACCGCCCAGGACAGGAACCCAGACCAACTCGCCGATCCGGACCGGCTGACCGGCAAAGGCTGGAAGTCCAACGATCGTCGACGATCCGTCATCCGGATCCAGCACGGTGATCGCCTTCTGTTCGTGGCAACTCGAGACCCAGATGGCCGCAACGTCCACGAGGATTCCGCCGCACGGGAGGGCGAGCCGACCGACGGGGAACGCCGCGACGATCGAATGTGAGCTCGGATCGATCCCGAAGACCATCCGGGCGTTCGGTACCCCGACCCAGATCCGATCACTGCCGGCGGCGATGCCCTGCGGGCCGGATGGCCCGACGAAGCCGACCTTCTCGATGGTCGTGCTGACGCGGTTCGTCCGCGTATCGATCCGGGAGACGGTTCCGCCGCGATGATCGGCCGTCCAGATCGAACCGAATGCTGCGACGATACCGGCGGGGTTGACTCCGACGGGAATGACCGCGACCTCATCGCCGGTTGCGAGATCAAGACGCAGGACCTGGCTTCCATCGAAGTCTGCGATCCAGGCCGAGCCCTCGGCCACAGCGAAGCCGAACTCGGAGATCGGCACCGGAATTTCGGCCGCCACCTGGTTCGTCGTCGGATCGATCCGATAGATCCGACCCTCGCCGGCGACCCAGATGGCATCTGGGTCGGCGATGATCCCGAAAACGAACGGCGTCGCGCCCGGAAGCGTGATCGTCGTCGCCTGGACCTGGCGGAGCGGCGGCAGGGAGGCCGTCAGCGCCGTCTGTGCCGGCGATGGCCCGACGGTCGGCAATGCGGTCGGGCCGGCTGTCGGCGTGACCGCAGAGGGTGCATCCGTCGGGGCAACGGGCGGGGCGGAGGCGCCACAACCCGACAGGAGCAAGGCCGCGACAAGCACGGTGCCGATCCATGGGACGCGCTGCATGCGCTGTACCTCGCCGCCGGCCTTCGGATGGCCGGGCTGCCACAGCGCGATGGCGGGTCCGCGCGTCAACCGCCGCTGATCGACCAGATCCTCGTTGGGGGGTCTGGTCGTGAGTCGGTCGGGAGACGATACGCCAATGGAAACCGACGCGGCGGCACACGCCGCGCACGATCAGCGACCGGCCGATGCCGGTCACGAGCGGGGGCCACCGGGTGCCTGCCTGATAGGATCGGCGAGTCGCCGACTCGATGCAGATGCGCGGCCTCTACCCCTAGATCGGCGCGGCCGACGGGTTCGGGTGGCCGCCCACGCAGGCGCGCGACCGCCGGCGCCAGCCCGACCGCCACTTGCGGGTGTTGATTCGTGTCATTTGCCCACAAGGCGGGCGCGCGACCGCCGGCGCCGGCCCGACCGCCCCTTGCGTGTGCTGATTTGTGTCATTTGCCCACCAGGCGGGCGTTAGTCCGCGAATCTGTGTCAGATTTTCGCTCGGCGACGTATTTGTCAGCG
>DASQFM010000062.1:0-5729 GCA_035633135.1 Candidatus Eiseniibacteriota bacterium | reverse complement strand
GGATCCGTCGAGGATTGAGACCTGGAACGTTGCCTCGAAGACATTGGCCAGGCCGGTGACGCGGGCCGGGTTGCCCAGCACGCCGCCCCAGGCCGGGCGATCGACCCAGATCGGCGGCAGCTGATCGGTGTAGTCGGCGCGGGTGAGCGGCTTGTCGATCACGACGCCCTCGCCGCTGAACACGGTCACCGGCGAGCCGTCGAGCTCGAATTGGACCCCCTGGACGGTCGGGAACTGGGTCAGGGTGTAGACGACCTGGGCCAGTCGGCCGAACACCGAGGCCGATCCCCCGCCGGACTCGAACTCGCGCGACAGGTTTACGATCGCGACGCCGTTCTCGATCCGCAGGCCGAGAAACTGGGTTCCGTCCGGCACGGTGGTGTACATCGCCGGGCTGGCCGACAGCTCCGCTTCGTTCGGGCCCGCCAGCAGCGCGGTCATCGCCGCGGCGCCGACGGCCACGGTTTCCGGAACTTCCCGCAGGACGGGCACGAGACCCGAGGTGGTGGTGAAGCTGCCGAGGAAGAAGTAGGCCCGGACGATCGCGCCGCCCGACGTTGGCGGGCCCGACGGGGCGGGCGAGCCGAGGGGCCCGGTTGGACCGGGCGTCGGCTCCGAGCTGGGCACGTCCAGTGAGGGCGCCGACGTCGGCGGCGGCGTGGCAACGCCCCCGAGATCTCCGCCGGCAGGGCTGCACGCCCCGACGAGGAGGACCGCGACCAGTGCGGGCACGAGGCCTGCGAGGCGCACCTGCCGCGCGACGCGCACGAGCCCTGCGAGGCGCACCTGCCGCGCGACGCGCACGAGCCGTCCGGCGGGCGAGAGACGAGCGGTGTTTCCTCGCCCTGGATCCTGGTGATTCATCCGTTGGGCCTCGGTGGGTGGCTCGACACCGACATGGTGTCCGGCACGGTGGAACGTTCGGCCACGCCTGTGTCGGCGAGATCGCCGCCGGGTAACGATCCGGTGACGGGGAGCGCTAGCCGAACCGCCAGGCCGCCGCCGGGCCGCACGCCGGCGCGGAGCGATCCGCCGAGCAGCGCGGCGTGCTCCGCGGCGATCGCGAGGCCGAGCCCCGAGGTGCCGGTGCTCCGCGATCGGTCGCCCTTGTAGAAGCGATCGAACAGCCGCGGCAGGGCCTCGGCCGGCACCCCGGGGCCGCGATCCGCCACGACGATCTCGGCGACGTCGCCGGCCGGACGAACGGTGACGTCGACCGGCGTGCCGGATGCGTGAATCCGGGCGTTGTCGAGCAGGTTGCCGAGGATCCGGTCGAGCCGTCGCACGTCCGAGGCGACGATGACCGGCTCCGGCGGCAGGGACACTCGGGCGGCCGGCAGGCGGTTGGCGACGATCGACGAGACGACCCGTCCGAGATCGACGGCTTCGAGCTGCACCTCCTCGGCCGCGGCATCGAAGCGCGACAGCTCCATCAGCTCGTCGACCAGGACGCGAATGCGGCGGACGTCGGCGACCAGCAGCTCGGCGGCGCGACGCGCGTCGGGCGGCAGGCCGTCGAGTCCGGCTTCGATGATCGAGGCCTCGGCGACGAGGGCCGTCAACGGCGTCCGCAGCTCGTGGGAGACCTCGGCCACGAAGCGGCGGTTCTGGCCCTGGGCGGTCTCCAGCCGGTCGATCGTGCCCTCGAGCGAGTCGGCCATGCGGTTGAACTCGGCGGCCCAGCGCGCGAACTCGTCGCGGCCCTCGGCGGGCACCCGGGCCGACAGGTCGCCGGCGGCGATCCGGGCTGCGGCGACCCTGCCCGACCGGACCGGGCGCAGGATCCGGCCGGCGATGAGCCCCGCGGTCGCCAGCGCCAGGACGATCGCGATGAGGGCCGCTGCCGCGAGACCGAGCCGCAGCTGGCCGAGGGCCTGCTCGATCGAATCGGCGGCGAAGACGAAGTAGACCGCCGGCCCGCCGGCGGGCCGCCCTCCGACGACGAGCACGGGTTGGCCGGCGAGCGTTAGCCAGGCGTAGCCGAGCCGACCACTGTCGACGCTCGACTTGAGCGCTGCCGGCAGCGCCGTCAGGGCACCCTGCAGGGACAGCGTCGAGGCGTACGGATCGCCGTCGCCGAAGTCGACGATCGTCTCGACATCACCGCGGAGCCCGATCGCGGCCGGGAGATCGCCCGCTTCGAATTGCTCGCGATCGGTGAGCTCGGCGAGGCGCGGCGGGAGCAGGACCGACAGGTTGAACTGGGCCTGCCGGGTCGCATCGGCGAGCAGGCCCTCGCGGAGTCGGGCATCGACGAAGGCGTACGTGCCGACCCCGATCGCGAGGACCGTCACGGCGACCAGGGCGACCAGGGTGGCCGCCAGGCGGGTCCGGATGCCGAGCATGGGTCAGCCGCTGCCGCTCATCCGGCGTCCGGGCGGGGCTTGTCTCCGCGCAGGGCCGGCCGGTCCTGGCGGGGCTGCGCCTCGGCGCGAGCCGCCTTGTAGCCCGTTCCCCGAACGGTGAGGACGAGGTCCGGCGCGGCAGGGTCGGCCTCGATCTTGGACCGCAGCCGTCCGACGGCCACGTCCACCAGGCGGGAATCGCCGAGGTAGTCGTAGCCCCAGACGCGATCGAGCAGCAGCTCCCGGGTGAAGACCTGGCCCGGCCTGCGGGCCAGCTCGACGAGCAGGTCGAACTCGGTCCGGGTCAGCGGGATCTCGCCGCCGTCGCGCTCGACGGTCCGCCCCGCGAGGTCGATCCGGAGGGGGCCCAGGCGGAGGTCGTCGCTCGCAGCTCCGGCGCCGATCTCGGCGTCGCGGCCTCGGCGACGCAACGCGGCTCGAACGCGGGCGACCAGCTCGGGCATCTCGAACGGCTTGCGGACGTAGTCGTCGGCGCCGGCTTCGAGGCCGACGACGACGTCGATCGTGTCGCCGCGTGCGGTGAGCATGACGACCGGCGTCGTGGATTCGCGGCGGATCGCCCGGCAGACTTCGAGGCCGTCGAGCCGCGGCAGCATGACGTCGAGCAGGACGAGATCGGGATTCTCGGCGCGCCAGCGGTCGAGACCGGCCTGCCCATCGGGCGCCGTCGAGACGTCGAAGCCCACCGCGCGCAGCCCGAGGGCAACGACCTCGCGGATCGACGGGTCGTCCTCGACGAGCAGGATGCGGGCGTCCACCGCGCCGGATGGTACTGCCCGGGTGGCCTGGGCTGGCGCGTGCGGGGTATCCTCGGGAGGACCGGGGGCGGCCACGAGGGGAGACATGACCGACACAGCCGAAGCATTACGCGCGACGTCTGATGCGTTGCTCCGCGATCTCGAGGTCCTCGGGGCAATCGAGGAGGAGAAGCGGTCGATCCCCGCTGGCGACCCGCGGCTGGTCGAGCTCGCGGAGCGGATCGAACAGATCGCCCACCGCCTGCTCGGGCGCAGCAATGACCAGCGGCACCTGTCCCAGACGGCCCTTGCCGAGGCCAAAGCGGGCGTCGTTGACGCGACGGTCGCGATCGAGGAGATCCATCGGTCGATGGCGGCGATCCTCGCCGACTGGCGCGAGGCGGAGCGCCGAGCCGCGACAACGGAGCCGGGGACCGCGGATGCGACGGAGGCCGCGGCGCTGGTCGAAGCGCTGCGCAAGGAATATCGACGGGCCTTCGAGGCCGCCCAGCGGGCGGGGGAAAGCGCGGCGGACTGAGGTCCGGGAAGCGGCGGCGGGGCGGCAAGTGCCGCTGCCCGCTGCGATTGATGCCGGCCCGACCCGGCGTGGCATCATCGGCGCCTGATCGGCAGTACCCGATCGATCCCTGGAGACCGGATGCCGGCGACCGACCTTGATTTTTCGCGCTTCGACGCCCTCACCTTCGACTGCTACGGCACGCTCATCGACTGGGAGACGGGGCTGCTGGCAGGGCTCCGGGCGGCGACGGACGCTCATTCGATGACTGCGACCGACGACGAGTTGCTCGAGGCCTTCGCCCGGCACGAAGCAGCCATCGAGGCGGATCGCTACCGGCCCTACCGCGAGGTGCTCGGCGAGGCCCTCCGCCGCATTCTTGCCGAGCACGAGATGGAGCCCACCCCGGAGGAGGTCGCCGCGTTCGGCGGCTCGGTCGTGGACTGGCCGGCGTTCCCCGATTCCGCCGCGGCCCTCCAGCGGCTGCAGGCGCGGTTCGGGCTGGGCGTCATCACCAATTGCGACGATGACCTCTTCGCGGCCTCGAACGCGCGCCTCGGGGTCACCTTCGACTGGGTCGTCACCGCCCAGCAGGCGAAGCGCTACAAGCCGAACCCCCGGGGCTTCGAGCTGGCGTTCGAGCGCATCGGCCTGCCGACGAGCCGCATCCTGCACGTCGCCCAGAGCCTCTTCCACGACCACGTCCCGGCGCAGCGGCTGGGCTTGTCCACGGTCTGGGTCAACCGCCGCGGCGACCGGCCCGGCTCGGGCGCGACCCAACCGGCGGATGCGACGCCCAACCTCGAGGTACCCGACATGGCCACCCTGGCCGAGCTGGCGACTGCCACATGAACGAGCCGGGCGATCGATCCACCGCGGCCGGCGGGCCCGCCGTGGACACCGCCGCGGCCGGCGGGCCCGGCGCGGACACCGCCGCAGCCGGCGCCGGCAATCGCAGCGCCGTGGACACCGCCGCGGACGATCCGTTGCGCGAGCGGATGATCTCGTCGGAGGTCATCCGGCGGGGCCGCATCCTGGAGTTCCGGGTCGACGAGGTGGAGACGCCGGACGGACACCGCTCAACGCGCGAGATCGCGGCCCATCCCGGCGGTGTGGCGATCGTCGCCATCGATGACGAGGACCACGTCCTGCTGGTCCGGCAGTGGCGCCATGCGATCGGGCGGGCCCTGCTCGAGATTCCCGCGGGGACCCTGGATCGCGACGAGGATGGCGGCATCGAGGCACACGCGGGAGCGGCGGCGCGCGAGCTGGAGGAGGAGACTGGCTATCGCGCCGCCACGTGGCGCTACCTCGGCTCGTTCTTCACCGCGCCCGGTTTCACTGATGAGCTGATGCACCTCTACCTGGCCACCGGGTTGACACCAGCGAACGCCGACCGACTTGGGCCCGACGAGGATGAGCGCCTCGAGCTGGAGCCGGTGCCGCTCGCCGACGCCGTGGCGATGGCCGAGCGCGGCGAGATCGCCGACGCCAAGTCCATCGTGGGCCTGCTGCGGGTCGCCCACCTCGGCTGACGAGGCCCCGGCGCGCTCGTGTCGCCAACGCGTGTCACGGGCCCGGCGAGTCAGGCGGCAGGTGACTCAGCGACCGAGTCAGGCGGCGCGAGTCAGTCGCCCGAGTCTGTCGCGAGGCGCGCTCCTCGCCTGGATTCGGTCCCTTCTCGACATCAGATGCAGATCCGTGACGACATCCTGCGCTCAATGCACCTAAGCGACGGGTCTGCGCATGACGACGGCTAGATCCGGCATCCAGTGAAGGGTCGCGGCATATCTGCCAGCCCAGACGTCTGAACCCGGCACTTGATGTCGGTTCTTGACGAGTTTCGAGCCTTCTCGCTCGAGGCGCGTCACATAGGTGCATCTGATGCAGGCACGCGTTGGAGAGAGCGGCTGTCAGGCGCGGCTGAGCGTCAGGTGGGGCGAGCCTGTCGCGCGGGTCAGCGTCAGGCGCGGCTGAGCGTCAGGTGGGGCGAGCCTGACGCGCGGGTCAGCGTCAGGCGCGGCTGAGCGTCAGGTGGGGACGAGTGAGACGCGCGGGTCAGCGTCAGGCGCGGCTGACCCGGCCGGCCCGCCGCGCGGGCACGCGAGC